>DATAIE010000462.1:0-3179 GCA_036262875.1 Verrucomicrobiales bacterium | reverse complement strand
AGTGTCCTGCTGCGCACGAACCACACGAACGGCACCAATACTTTCCAACTGATATCCTCCGGCGATCCCGATATCATCGGAGGCATTGGCCAGCGTCTGAACGGCGTGCAAATCAAGGCCCAGGATGCATCGGCCTCCACCTCCGGCGCTACTCAACTAAACGGCGGCGGCGCGACGGTCCTGGGCACCGGTGAGGCATTCACTCAGAATGACAGCGGCACCGGTCTCTGGACTGCCAATACCACGTATCTCCTCGTGGGCCACATTTCGATCGACCGTGCCGGCACGAATCCGGAAACCCTTCAATTCTGGAAACTCACGGACGCATCCACTTTCAACCCGGCCAGTCCGTTTCTCACGGCGAGCCACGATATTCTTAACACGACGTTCACCGGTTTTACCGGTGTGCGTTTCCAGGGGAATCAGTCCGGAAACATCTATGATGAAATCCGCATTGGCACCAGTTTTGCGGATGTGGTGCCGGAGCCGTCCACGGGGCTGCTGGGATTGGTCGCGATGCTTGGTCTCATGATTCGGCGGCGCTGCCGGGAGTGATGGAAAAACTTCAAACATCAATGTTCAAACGTCAAAGAAACATCAACGCTCAAACTTCAATGGCCACGCCCTGAGGGACCGCAAATTGGGAATTGGGTCTTGAAGTTTCTTTGGAGTTTGAGGTTTGGACTTTGAAGTTTCACCCGTTTATCCAGCGGAATTGTCCCGCCAGGCTGTTCATCTATGAAACGACTTTCCGGATATCTGCTGGCCGCCTTTTTGACGGCTGGCTTCATCGATCGTGCCGCCGCTGCGCCGCTTGCTGCCGATTCCGTCGTCACCGGCGCACCCAACTACAATGCCGCGGCGATCAACGGACAGGGGCCGGCTGTTTCAGGCTTTACCGGCACATGGACCGGCGATGCGAACGTGAGCGCCTCGGCTTCAGGTCTGAGTGCCATTGCCAATGGATATGCCGCTGCGGGGGGCGCGTTTTCGGAAACCGGGGCGTCCACCGTGACACGCAGCTTCGATCCCGCCGTTGTGTCCGTTCTCTCCACAGCGGGTGAGGTGTGGTTCAGCTTTCTGATGCGGACCAGTCACCAGGGCGGCACGAACACCGTCCGCCTCGTGGCCTCCACCAGCATCGCGGCCTCCATTGGTCAGCGTCTTTCGGGGGTTCAGATCAAACTCCAGGATTCGGGTGGAGCTACAGGCGGGTCCAGTCAATTGAATGGAGGGGGGACCACCGTTGCCGGCACCGGTGAGGCGTTCACCGTGGGAGACACCGGCACGGGCCTGTGGCCAGTGAACACCACCTTCCTGATGGTGGGGCGCGTCATCATCAACCGCAATGCATCAGGCCTCGAAACGCTGCAGTTCTGGAAGCTCGCGGACGCGACCGCTTTCAATCCAGGTACTCCTTTCCTGACATCTTCGCGGGACATCATCACCCCGGCCTTTCCGGGATTCACCGGTATCCAAATCCAGGGAAATCAAAGTGGTGACACCTATGACGAAATACGCGTGGGCACCTCTCCCTCCGATGTCATTCCCACCAGCACTCCGGGTTTGCCCGCCGCATTTTCTCCGGGAGGAAACCCGGCTCTGGGCTGGGCGCATGGAATGAAAACCACGGCGCAGGCATCCGCTCTGACGCTGTTCGATGTTTACGCGGCAGCGGACGCGACTGCTCCCGCGAACCGGTGGCATGACGTCTCGCCGGAAACCGCTTTTGCCGGTGTTCCTCTGTCAAATTCCGCGGCCTTCACCTGGTACGGTGTGGCCACAGATTGGGAGAGTGGACGTCTCTACCATGCATGGCGCAGCGGACAGACCGCGGCCATCACTTCGCGGCTCACTGTCACTTCCGCGGGCGACTATGATTTGTCAGGCGTTTGGCGCAGCCACACGGTGGCGGGCACAGCGGCGGGTGTATCCATTGTCGTGAACGGGACCACCGTTTACAGCGGTACGGTCAATGGCTTCGCAGGCACGGTTTCCGGAACCCCAGTTGCCTCGGGACCGGCTCCGTTTGTGAACGGCATCGCCCATGGGGTGCATCTCGCCGCCGGAGACCAGGTGGATTTCGTCACCGTACCTGGTGCCGCACAGGGAAACGTGAGCCTTACGGTCACATTTGCACCAGGCACCGTTCCGCCCCTCACGACGTCGACGGTCATCATCAATGAATTCTGTGCCGGCAACTCGTTTTCGCTCCGTGACGAGGACGGGGCCGCCTCCGACTGGATCGAACTCTACAACGGCACCGGTGCCTCTGTTGACCTGACAAACTGGTCTCTGACCGATGACATTGCCAGGCCCGCGAAATGGGTTTTCCCTCCGAGGACCATTGTGCACGGTGAGCACCTCGTAATTTTTGCCTCGGAGAAGGATTCCTCCAAGCGCCCCGGATACCACTCCGCCAGTGAACTCCATACCAATTTTAAACTGAGCGCGGGCGGTGAATACCTCGCGGTAGTGAATGCCGCCCGCACGGTCGTGGAGAGTTTCGCGCCGGCCTTTCCTGCTCAGTTCACGGATATTACGTTCGGTCACGGCAGCAATGCCGTTACGGGATATATGCAGCCCACGCCTGGCTCGGTGAATGGCCCGGCTACCACTGTGCCTCCGGCTGTTCCCGCTTTCTCGGTGCCCTCCGGATTGTTCACCGGAACTCTGAGCGTGAATATCACGGGTCAACTCGCCGGCCATACCGTCCGCTACACCATTGACGGGACGGAGCCCACGCTCAGCAACGGCTTGACGTTCGTCACCGGGACACCCGTTTCGCTTACCGCGAGCACGACGCTCAGGGCGCGGTTCTATTCCAGCGGTGTCGGAGGTCCTCTCGCCGACGCGGCCTACATCCTTCGCGGCACCACTGCTGCCTATGGGATCACGCCTGCTGCGTTCGCCGGCAGTCTTCCCATTCTTGTGATTGATTCCCCGTCCTCCGGCGCTCTCACCAGCACCGCGGCGGTACCGGCGCGCTACACTCTCATTGATCGCAGCGCCGTCGATCAACGTGCCCGGCTTACGGATACGCCGGCATTTACCACGCGCGGATCGATCAAGGTGCGCGGGCAGTATTCCTCCAGCTTTCCCAAGAAGGGGTATGCGGTGGAATTCTGGGACGCCGGAGACCGGGACAAAGCGTTGCCCGTTCTCGGAATGCCGGAGGA
>DATAIE010000461.1:0-5892 GCA_036262875.1 Verrucomicrobiales bacterium | reverse complement strand
AGCGCCGCGTCTTCCCCTGAGGCATTCTGCGCGCTGATGCCCTCCGGCAGCGCCGCCTTCTCCTTCGTGCCGTCGTGGTTTACGTCATAGAGCATCTCCTCTCCGCGGGTCGTCGCGGAGCCCAGCACGAGCAACAAAGCGAAGCGTCTCATGCGTTCAGCTTTTCGATGACATTCCGAGTGATGCGCTCCACGGCGGCGTCACGCCCCCGGAGTCCGTGCGCCCAGTCTGTGCTTCCGCAGGTGAAGACGGTGCCTCCGCGCTGATAGGTTCCCATTACTGCATGACCCTTGCGTCCGTTCTCCCACTTGTCATACCACTCGCAGTCATCGGGATGCCACTGTGCCGGTGCAGTGCCCGCGATTTCAAAATTGTCAGGCGTGCCATCGCGCCGCGTGGGCACCGGCAGACCGTCACGCATTTCCAGTTCGCAGCCGTCGCACTCGTATCCCACAATGGTGTCCTTTCCGCCAAATTCGTCGCCCTTCTTCAATCCGGTGCCGGCGAACATCCAGTGATCCGGCCGGTGCACGGTGAAGGCACCGCTGCCATTCATCAACTGGCCGTGGCTCAAATGATAGCCGCCCCACAGAAAGCACACGCCCGTGAGCAGATTCTCCGGCCTCTTCACAAGGTGATGACTCCATAACGAGGAAAGCGTGCTGAGATCGCCCCGCGCCTTGTAGACCGGATCGGAATGATAGTTCTGCTTCCAGGACACCAGGGCGCGTCCGGCATCCTCGCTGCGCACCTGCCAGCAGCAAACGTTGCCGCTGAAGAACGCCGCGTTTCCACCGTTGCCGATGAACTTCTCAAGGTTGTCCCGCATCGGCTTGGACCAGTATTCATCGTGCCCCACGCTGAGGACCAGCCGGCGTCCCTCCAACTCCTCCGGATGGAATTCGAGATCGCTGTTGGCGGCATAGTCCATGGCGATGCCATTCCGCTCGGCCCACGCCACGAAGGGCTGCTCCCAGGTGGGAAACTGCGAGGCGGGCGGGCGGTCGAAGGAAACACGGTTTCCCTGATTTCCGTTGCGGCCGTTGTATCCGTAGAGGCTGAACCCGCCCCAGTTGTTATAGGCGTTGTAGGTGTTGGCGCTCAGTTGCAGCAGGATCTTTGACCGCGGCGCGGCACCGCCGGACCTGACAACAAACCAGCAGCGTCCCTCCGCGGTGCGGCGGTTGCGCTGAACGAATCCGCCGCCTCCATCCTGAGTGCGCAGGACCGCCTCATAGTAGCCGCTGCGCCATTCCGGCGGAATCTTCACCGCCACGGAGACCGGCCACTTGCATCCGTGGGAGGACGCATTTTCGGGCACCGCGTGTTCGCGTCCGGGCAGGTTCTCACGCGACCAGACCTTTTCCGTTTTCTCGCCGATGCGCGAAATCTCCACGGAAAAAGCCGCTCCAGTGGTGGAGACACACAATTGCGCCTCACCGCCTGGTGCATAACTGACTTGAGTCGCATAGCCTTCGACGAACAGGGGTCGCGGCTCCTGTGAAAACGCCGGACTGATACCGCCCGCCGTGAGAAGCCCCCCTGCGATGGCGCGCCGGCGGCTGATGGGTTGCGTTGGGTTCGTCATAGGCACTCGTTGGGTTGCCAATCCATGCACCATCCTCCTCAAATGGAAGCTCCCGCCTCACACGCCACAGCGTAGGACTACTGCACGCGTGCGCGCACAAAAAACTCAAGGCCCGCGGGAGGAGTGGTGGAGAGCGTGACCGGTGCGCCTGTCCCGGCGCTGGATTCCACCGGGGTCCAGTCCAGCAGATTGACCGAGGAGTCGAAATAAAGCGTGCGGCCTTTGGGCGCCTGGACGGTGAGTTCCATTTTGCCTGCGGAGTTTCTCGTTGCGTTCAGTTGCGTCACTTTCGCCGCGGCGGGCGTCCAACTGCTGATGAAAACACCGCTGGTGAAGGAAGATGCGTAGGGCTGAAAGGTGAAGACGCGCTGCGTGCCGGGGAAATCGAAGCAGCGCACTTCCGGCGGCATTCCCGGGCCGGGACTGCAAATGATCTCCGGCGCACTGTCGCCGTCCACATCGCCCACGGCCACCCTCACGCCTCCGGTAAAGGCGGGATCGTAGGGAAGAAACGCCCCGAGCGGTGATCCGCTGGCACCATCGAAAACGCGCACCATGGGCAGCCCGGAGCCGGCTCCGGTCACGATGTCCGCGCGCCCGTCTCCATTGAGATCGCCCGCCGCGACGTAGACGCCGCCGGTGAAGGAAGAGGCCTCTGGAAGGAAATCCCGCAGCACGTCGAGATTGGTGCCACTGAAGGCCCTTACCTGAGGGGTCATCCCCGGGCCGGTGCCGGTGACGATGTCATCCACCCCGTCGCCATTCACGTCTCCAGAGGCCACTCGCACACCGCCGGTAAAGCCCGCATTGTAGGCGAAGAACGATCTGAGGAGAGACTGGTTTCCGCTTTGGAAAACCTTGACCTGCGGCCCGGCACCGGTCCCTGGGGCGACGATGATATCGTCTTTTCCGTCGCCGTTGATATCTCCCGCCGCCACATTGACGGGGCAGGTGAACGACGCGGGAAAGGCGCTGAAAGCATCGATGAGACTGCCATCCGTGCCGTTGCAGGTTTTGATATTCGCCGAACCGCCGGTACCGGCCCCCATGATCATATCGAACGTGCCGTCTCCGTTGAGATCGCCGGCGGCCACGCAGATTCCGCCGTGAAAATTGGCACCCTCGGGAAGTTTATCGGACAGCCGTTTGGCAAAATCCGACGTGATGATTCCCACCACCGGCAGCGTCATGCTGCCGAGGAGAATGTCCGGCTTGCCGTCGCCGCTCACGTCACCCATGGCAAACGGTACCGGGTCCGTTCCGGTGCGGGGAACACCGGTATCGATGACTCTTGCGGTGGCTTCTGTGACGGGATCGAAGATAACCAATTTTCCGTCCCGGATGTAATTGATCGGCTGCGGAGACGTTCCGGCTGCGCCGCCCACCGCTACAAAAGTGGAGGCGTTAGGACTGGGCGGCAGAGGAAAACTGCGGACGGTGGCGTGCGTGGGACCAGTGATGACCTTCAGCGGGAGGTCCGTGGTGGTGGGACCAGGGGTCACAGCGATATCGGCCAGCGTATCCGCATCGAGTCTGCCGGACGCGACGTAGATGCCGCCAAAGTAATTCGTGGCGTAAGGGAGGAAACTGGCCAGTTCGGATTTGTTGGCGCCGCTGTAGACCTTAACCATCGGCGATCCACCTGGCCCCGGGCCGGTGATGATGTCCGCAAGGCCATCGCTGTTATAATCGCCGGCGGCCACCCGCACGCCGCCGGCAAAACTGGCGGGATAGGGGCTGAGAGTCATCAGCACCGCGAATCCGCTGCCGTTGAAAACCTGCACATCCCCGCCGCTGCCGGCCCCGGCCACAATGTCCGCGCGCCCGTCTCCGTTCACATCCCCCGCCGCCACCCATACGCCACCGGCGTAGCCTGCACCGGCCAGTGGAATGGTGCCCGTCACCTGCCGGGTGACTCCATCGAAGATTTTGATTTCCCGCGATCCACCGGGCCCCGACCCGACGATGATATCCGCGCGCCCGTCCCCGTTCACATCCCCCGTGGCCACTCTCACGCCGCCCGCCTGCCCGCCGGGAAACACGCGGAGCGGCAGCGGGAGGGTCAGGTTATGGGAGAACGGCAGGCACCTCGCCTCGGTGCCCGCATCCGGTCCGGCGAAAAACGTGGCGAGCGGCGCATCCGCCCGCGCCGTGCCACTCAACAGGCAAACAGCAGCGGCGGAGCGGCGAAGGAGAGAGGCGTTCATGGCGGCGAAAAGGTCGACCGTCCTGTGCCGCCGACAAGATATTATTCGATGGTTTTCAATGTCCGTGGACAGGAGGAACCGGAGGGGGCTGAACAAGGAGCAAGCGGAGGGAGCGGAGAGTCAGGGATTGAGATGTCCGGGAGGATGTTCCTTCACGCCCGCGGGGACTTGGTGTTGCTGCGCTCTTGCTGCGCGAACTTTTTCGGTCAGGAATTTTTCCATGCGTTATGTTCTTCGCCAAAAGCTTTTCAGTTGGTCCGACTCCTATGTGATCCGGAATGAAAACGATGACCCCGTCTATCAGGTGAAGGGCGAGGTTTTCAGCCTGGGGAAGAAACTTTCCTTTCAGGATATGGAGGGACGCGAGCTCGTTTTCATTCGCCAGCGCCTCCTGACGCTGAGGCCGAAATACGAAATCTCCAGGGATGGAGAAACCCTCGCGGTGGTCGAAAAGGCGTGGACCTTCTTCAAATGCCGCTTCTCCGTCGATGTCCCCGGCCCGGATGACTACGAAGCCGCCGGCGACTTCATGGATCACGAATACGAGTTCGAGCAGTACGGAGAAACCGCCGCCACCATCTCAAAGAAGTGGTTCAGTTGGACCGATTCCTATGGTGTCGATATTGCCGCCGGTCATGACGAGGTAATGCTGCTCGCCTGTGCGGTGGTGATCGATGCCATCTGTCACGACGGGAAGGGAGACTAATTGTGTTGATCGAAGGGGCTCCTCTCACTTCCGTTTGATAAACCCGGCCTGGACCCAGTCGGCAAAATCCTCCCGTGAGCCATCGCCGGCATCCATGGCAATGAGGCTGATCTGCCGGGCTCCCGCGGGGAGGGGGACATCGAAGCGCCAGGCCGGCGAGAGGACGCGCATCACCGGACTCGCCGCGGCTTCGCGGCCGTCGATGAATACCTTGAAAACCACGCTGGGATATTTGGCGAGATTAGACCCGTTGCTGATGCGGACGAGGTTTTCATCCGCGCCGGCCAGGGCGACGAAGCGGGTGTATTCCGGTTTCAGATCATACGTTAGGGAACACGGGGCGTGAACGCCCATGCCGGTCTGGTGGGTGCGGCGGTCGATCCGGAGTTCCTCCCCGAGATTCGATTTATCCTTTTGCGGAGGCTTGGTGTTTCCGGAATAACGGACGGTACCGCCGTAGGTGTGGCCAAACCCCACGCTGCGCACCGGCTGCAAATCGCCGATGGCGACATCCGGCGCGGGCGGGATCGGTCCCATGCGGAAGAAGGCACCTTCGGATTCTGTGCAGACGGCTTTACCGTCTCGAAACGCCGCCGTTCGCAGGCGGGTGGTGTCCGCGAAAACGAGAGGTTTCGTATAAAGCGTGGAGCCGGCGGTGGGAGGCGAACCATCGAGCGTATAACGAATCTCCGCGCCCGGCTGGAGAGGCGTGGTGAGAGTAACGGTGACCGGTTGCTCAAAAAGGTGCGGACGCATGGGGGTTCCCCACGGAGCAAGGCGCACCGAATCGAGCACGCGGCTCGCGTCCCATTTGCCGAGCCTGGTCAATTCCTCCTGGAAATGAATGGTGGGCGCGAGGTGTTTTTCAAAGTGCTCAATGACCTGTTCTGTATTGAGGTCCGGGGTGAAGTTGCGCGCGGGATCGTAGCCGGGATGAGCATCCGTCATGTCGCGCGCGAGCACGCATTGCAGACCGGTGGATTTCATCGCTTTCAGCCCCATCGGTTTGCCGAGCAGGCAGACCTGGGTGTGAAAGCCGGTGTAGATGAGATGCGTGAGGCCCCGCTGTTTGCAAATGGCATAGACTTCCGCCTGCGTGTCCGGCATCAGGTCCGCCGGGCCGATGCGGAGCCCCGGATGCATCCCGTCCCAGCCATAATTGACCGCGCACCGTTCGCGCCCGCAGGCGCAGCCTCCGGCATCCGGCACGGGCGGACAAGTCACCGGCACCAGCGCCGGCAGGTCGACCTTTGGCATGGCCAGAACGGCTTCGCGCTGCGGAAAACCGGCGTAGTTGTCCACCACATCGCTGGGGCAAAGCATGACCGTCATGCCCAGCCCGCGCGCGGCTTCGAGCGCCTGATTCAGGCGCGGCACGATGGCATCCACCC
>DATAIE010000460.1:0-10175 GCA_036262875.1 Verrucomicrobiales bacterium | reverse complement strand
ATCGGTGAAGCTCTCCGGATTTGTGACGCAGTCCACCTCGTGTATCGCCGGCCCGCCGGCGTTCAGTGACGAAGCGAAACGCGAAGCCCTCCTGCTGCCGCGCCTGCGCCGCGACGATCCGCCGCGTCAGGTGCTCATCGGGCGTAATGGTGACCTGCTGCGGGGGGAGATCGAAGCGATGACCTCCACCCACCTCTCATTCCGGGCCGGGCTGGAAACCTTCAAGGTCCCCCTCGATCGTGTGGCAGCCGCCGTCTGGGTGAAAAAGCCTGACAAGACGGCCCCGGCGGCCAAAGCGGAGGATAAACCCGCCGCCGGGAAAACGACGGCGGTGAATGAAGAGGACGAGGAAGAGGAAGAGGACGGCGACGCACCGCGGCAAGGGAAAATCCAGTTCGCAGTGGCCGCAAAGTTGAAAGGACTCTTCGCCGCCCGGGCAGTGGAAGGAGCCGTGCAGGTGAACGCAGCTCCCGCTGCCGTGAAGATGCTGGCCGCAGCGGCGAATCCTGCGGACGCAGCCGCCGGCGGAGCCCTCTCAAAATCCGCCACGCCCTCCGGAGGGAAGGATGTCCCAGGCCTGCAATGGCTGGACCTGACGAATGGCGGACGCATCGGACTCACCGTCGAATCCTGGAGCGGCGACAAGGTGACCGGACAGCATCCTTTGCTCGGAAAATGCAGCATCCCCACTTCGCTCGTGTATCGCCTCAGCATCAAGCCGCCTGCTCCCGCGGGTGCGCTCGCCGCGCTGGCGGACTGGTCCCTGGTGAATACTCCGGACCCGGTGCTGCCGGATGACGAGGGCACCTCTTCTCCGCTCGCCGGCAAAGAAGGCCCGGATTTCAAACTCCCCATGCTGGAAGGCGACGATTTTGCCCTCTCGAACAACCGGGGCAAGGTGGTGGTGCTGGACTTTTGGGCCACATGGTGCGGTCCGTGTGTAAAATCACTTCCCGGCCTGGTGGAAGCCATGGCGGAATTCCCGGCGGACAAAGCGATCCTCGTCACCTTGAACCAGGGCGAGACAAAAGATCAGGTGAAAAAGTTCCTTGAAGCCCGCGGCCTGAAGATGGCGGTCGCCATGGATGCCAGCCAGGCGGTCGCTAAAAAATACGGGGTGGATGGCATCCCGCACACCGTGGTCCTCGCCCCGGATGGCAAGGTGGCCTTCGTCAAAACCGGCTACGAGCCGGACGGAGATAAAAAGATCGCTGAAGCCGTACGCACTGCCATGGGCGGGGCACCGGCGGGGAAGAAGGAAGAACCGGAAGCTCCCAAAGTCGTGGAGCCCGCGCCGGGCGAGCCGCTGCTCCCGGCACCCAAATTGAATTGAATCACGGGGTGCTCACCGGCCTGGTCCTGCCACGGAGGCGCGTCATGGAGACTGAGCCGCCATCCAAATTCATCCGGCTGGCGTTTCATGTGAACCGGACCGTTCGCGAAGACTTATAATTTTCATGCCTTTCCCCGAAGTCATGCGAACTCTGTGAGAAAATCGTTGTTGCCCTCCCCGGCATTCGTTTAGTATTTCCCCCGATACCTTTCAGAGATTTTTCTCCTCCCATTCCACTATGAACGAAGACGTCAAAGAGTCCGATTTGCCCCAGGGCTACCGCAACACCTACGAGAAGGCCGTAGCGGCCGTGAAGATGAACAACTTTGGTTACGCCGTGGAGTTGCTGCTGGCGGTGGTGAAGGACATCCCCGCCTTTCTTGATGGCCGGAAACTGCTGCGAAAGTCCTCGGTCCAGGCGTTTGCAGGCAAAAAGAAGTTTCTCGACACCACCGCGGTCAAGCTGCGCAAACCGCAGACGACACTGAAGAAGGATCCCGTGGCGGCGATTTCCGAAGTGGAGGACATCCTCAAGGAAGACCCGCTCAACAACCCGGCCAATACGGTCCTTTTCGAAGCGGCTAACGCTGCGTCCATGCCTCAAACGGCGGCTTTTGCTCTTCAAACCGCGCTCCAGGGAAAGCCGGAGGATACCAAACTGGCGCATAAACTCGCCGAGTATCTCCTCGCCCATGATGATCCGGAGCGCGCCATCCAGGTCTACGAACACATTCTCAAGCACGACCACACGGACGGCGATGCCCGCAAGGGAGTGACGAACGCCAATGCACGTCTCTCCATGAAGCGTCAGAAGTGGGACAGCGGGGAAGGTGGAAACTTCCGCGAACTTCTCCGCAACAAGGGCGATGCCAAACGGATGGAGGACATGAGCCGTATTGGGGCCACTTCCGAGCAGCTCCAGGAACAGATCGATCACCTCGCTCAGGAATACGCGGCCAATCAGAATGACATCAATGTCGTCCGCAAGCTGGCGGACCTTTATGAACGCAAGGAGGAGTGGGAAAATTCTCTCGCCTACTATTCATGGGCCAACGAACTGAGCGGCGGTGACACGGCGCTGGAAACGAAAGTCCACCGGCTGCAGGACAAGATCGAGGAACTGAGCATCCGCCGTCTGACGGAGGAACTCGATGCGAATCCGGATGATCCCGATGCGGAGTCGAAGCGTGCGCAGATTGCCGAACTCAACCGGGCCCGCTCGGAAAAACTCGTCACCGTGTCGCGCGAACGGGTGGAGCGGAACCCCACCGACCCCCAGCTTCGTTTCGAACTCGGCACGCACCTGTTCCACTCCGGCCACATGAGGGAAGCCATTCCCGAATTGCAGCGCGCCAAAAACAATCCGCACATCCGCCACAAGGCCATGCTCATGCTCGCCCGCTGCTATGGCGGAGCGAAGATGTACGACCTCGCGCTCAACCAGCTCAAGGACGCCGCCGTGGAAATGCTCGTCATGGACGGCACCAAAAAGGAGATCGTCTACGAAATGGGCCTCATGCACGACGCCATGGGCAAGAAGGACGATGCGCTCGAGTGCTTCAAGCAAATCTACGCTGTCGACTACAACTATCGGGATGTCGCGGCGCGGGTGGAGGGAGCGTATGGCGAATAACGCCTGACTCCTTCATTGCGGATTAAGGTCATGCCCTTCAGGATGGCGCTCCCATTGCGCCCCATCCCTGCATGTTTCGTCCCCTTGTTCTCCTGACCGCACTTTCGTGCCTGCGCTCTGCCGTGTCCGCCGCCGAGTGGCAGGATCTTCAGGCGCAGTACCAGACGGTCACCGTGCTCGGAGGGCTCGGTCAGGGCAACGGTCCCATGAATCCGAATGAGTGGAACAATGCAGAAGGACTGTCCGCGACTCTGGCGGAGCTTTCCGAGCCGCATTCGGCCATGGCGGACATTTACGGTCGCGTCTTTGTCGCGGACAAAAACGCACATGCCGTGCGCCGTATCGATACGGACGGGACGATTCACACCGTTGCGGGGATGAATCTCGGCGAACTGTCCGGCATCAATGCAGGCTTCAATGGCGACGGACCCGCGCGCGCCTGCCTGCTCAACGGCCCTCAAAACGCCTACACCCTGCCGGACGGGACCTTCTATATTCTCGACAGTCTCAACATGCGCGTGCGCCGTGTCGATACGTCAGGGAATCTTACGACGATCCTCACCGATTCGTCAGTGTTGAATCGCGGACTGTGGGTGCGCCGCGACGGCCAGCTTGTCTACTATTGCACGAATACACAGCTCAAGCGCTGGACTCCGGCACTCGGCAACAACCCGGGCACCGTCATCGCGAGTGGATTCCAGGAGACCGGCAATATCGATCTGGATGCCGCTGGTAACATCTATATCTGCGACCGCAACGCTGCGGCCGTCTACCGGGTGCCTCCCAACTACGGCGGCGGCGCGGTGACCGACGTTCTGCGTGTGGCCGGGTTGGGCAATGCGAGCACTGTGGACAGCGGCAGCGGGTCCAGCGGTCTGCCCGCCACTCAGGTCGGCATGGTGGGCGTGCGCGGCATCGCCTTCCATCCGCTCGGCGGCTTTTTCCTCGCTACCCACAAAGGCGGAGATGTGTGGTATGTGGACTCCGCCGGGCTCGCCTGGATGTTCATCCAGGGAAACAGCGGGAATACTCACACGGCCAATCCCGTGACCGTTCCCACCACCGGCGAGGTCATGAGCGAGCCGCGCTCCGTCACCGTCAGCCTGTCCGGAGATGTCATCATCGCCTGCAACGATGCCGGGTTCATCCGCATCGCCCGGAATGTGCTGCCCCTGCCTGCCGCTCCAGAGTGGGACCACCAGACCGGTTTCACCGGCACGGGATTGAAACTGCGCTGGCAGTCCGTCCCCGCGAGCTGGTATTTTCTCGAACGAACCACTGATCTCGATCCGAATGCGTGGTCCCCTCTGGCAACCATGCCGTCCGCAGGGGCGCTCACAGAATTCACCGATGCCGGAGCCCTCACCGGAGGGCGGTCCTTCTACCGTCTGCGTTCGCTCCGCGCCTGGCCTAACTGATTTTGACCGTTGGCGGTGAGCGGCCCGGTCGTTTTTTTGCATTTTCTGTCATGGCGTGCCGCCGGATTCCCATGAAAGTAATGGAACCCCGTTCACCTCAACGATCCTGACGACTATGAAAATAAAAAGACAAGCATCGGTAATCTGGGAAGGCGGCATCAAAGATGGCAGGGGAGCCATTTCGACCGGCAGCGGCGCTCTCAAAGCATACCCGTACGGATTTTCCAGCCGCTTCGAGGGGCAGCAGGGGAGCAACCCGGAGGAACTGATCGGTGCCGCTCATGCGAGTTGTTTTACCATGGCCCTCAGCCTCATCCTCGGCGAAGCCGGGTTGACCGCCACGAAGCTGGAAACCTCCGCTGAGGTTGTGTTGGAGAAACTGGAGAGCGGTTTCGCTATCACATCGGTGCACCTCACGTTGAAAGGAACCGTCCCGGGAGCGGATCAGGCGAAATTTGAAGAGCTTGCCGCCAAAGCGAAGGCGGGCTGCCCTGTCTCGAAGCTCCTCAATACGGAGATTACCCTCAGCACTACGCTGGTGGCCTGAGCAGGAGACACCGTGCCGCCGGAGCAGGGCAGGGGCTTTACCGGCGGACGGCCTCCGGCCTGGCGGTGCGTGCCGGTTCACCCTCTTTCCGGGCGAGCTTTGCGGCGACCTTCAGGTCCCGCACAAAAAGAGCATATCCCTCCGCGCGGCTCTTATCGTCCGTTGCGCGCAACAGAGCCGAGGGGTGAACGGTTAGGACAGTTTGTTGTGCGAAAGCGGAGATCTGTACTTTACCTCTGTCCCGCAATACTCTGGCTCCGCGGCCAAGGACTGATTGAGCGGCCGTCGCTCCCAGGCATACCAGAACCGCGGGCCGGATGACGGCCAGCTCACGTTGGAGCCAGGGTTTGCACGCGGCTGTTTCGCGCGCGTCGGGCTTTTGATGGAGGCGGCGTTTGCCGCGGGCCGTCCACTTGAAGTGTTTTACGGCATTTGTGATATACACGGACTCACGGTCGATGCCCGCATCCGCGAGGGCGCGATCCAGCAGTTTTCCGGCGGGTCCGACAAACGGTCTTCCTGACAGGTCCTCCTGGTCGCCCGGTTGCTCGCCGACAAAGACCATTCGGGCGGTTTGGGGTCCCTCGCCAAAAACCGTTTGAGTTGCCAGCTTATAGAGAGGGCATGCGGTGCAACGGGCCGCTTCCGCGCGGAGCGTTCGCAGTCCCTTCGTGCGGAAAGGATTTGGCGGCATGGGCGATGGTAACGGCAAGGGCCAAAAAAAGTCCGGCTCGCACTTTTTTCAGCACGGGCCGGGAGCGATTGAAAATCCTGAGAGTTGTCTTCTGAAAGAGAACCTGTCTTGTAAATATCTTCCTCCGGTTTGCATCAAAGGAGTCAATTCGGCGGATTTCTTTCTTCTGATGCGTCTCCGGTTTTCCAAAGGCTGAAACGACGTGATGCAGACCTCGTGCCCGGACTTTTTCAGAAGCGCTGCGAGGAAACAATGCGCGGCTCTGGTTTGCGGGATGCAACTTGCATTCGGTCGAGTGCATAGTGAGCAACCCCCTGTTGTTCATCCCCCGTCGTTTTCACGTTTTCAAATTTCCAGGCCCAGGCTGCCGTCATTCAATCATGGGCCGGGCCCACGACTCTCACCGGTGGAGGACCGGGCAGTTCCTGGTGGACACGACCAGCGACACCGGCAACTGGATCGACGGATACACCGCTGGATCCCCAGGCACTCAAGAGTCCACAGGGTTGGCGGGGCGGTTTTTCCGACGGATGTTGGAAAAGCAGGAGAGAGGATGCTTTTTTGATTGGTTACGCAATTAAATGTTAATCCTATTTTGACTTCGGATTGGGAGCGGGATACGACGCATGTAAATTCGGTTAAACTTGCCCGAAAAACCAACTTTACCACCTGTTTACGGCTGCCGCCTTCCCCATGAAACGCATCGCACTGCAACGCTGGATCCCCTTCCGTCTCTCCGCACTCCTGGCACCCCTGACGGCGGCGTGGCCGTGCCGAAGCCGGGCCGCTCAGGCGTTGACGTTCAGCCTCTTGTGGGCCGGTTCGGCTTCCGGAGCCCCGCTGACGTGGGATGCGAACGGTCCGGCAGTGCCCAATCCGGCGGGGGGCACAGGCACCTGGGATGTCAATACGACGACGAACTGGCGGGATGGCGCGACCAATGTGGTCTGGCCCGCATTGGGAGGCACGGATGACGATGCGATATTCGGCAACAACGCCGGCATCGTCAGCATTGCCGCCGGAGGGGTCACGGCGAATGACCTCACGTTTAACACTACCGGCTACCTCATTCAGAACGACATCCTGACGCTGAATGGCGTCACGCCCACCGTCACCGCCGGGACCGGCGTCACCGCCACCATCGGTTCGGTGGTCGCGGGTGGCGCGGGCCTCGTCAAGGCTGGTAACGGCACGCTGGTGTTGACCGGCGTGAACACCTATACCGGGACTACCCTCCTTTCCGGAGGCACTTTGCAACTGGGGGCCGGGACCATCCAGCCCACCATCAACAGCACCTACGACATTGGCAGCGGAGCGACCCTGAGAATCCGGCACAACACCGCCACTGGCGCGACGGCTCAGACATGGTCGAAGTTCACCGGTGCCGGCACACTCGCTTTTGCGACCGGCAAGAACAACGATTCCGGCGCCGCTACGGCCACTTTGGGCATGGGGTTCACCGGGAACCTTCAACTTGAAGGCGGCCGGGTTCAACTCCTGGCAGCCACCGGAGCCGCCACCAACTGGGGTATTGGGGGTGCCTCCAAAGTGACAATTGTGAATGGCGGACATCTGGGCATGTGGGAAAACGGGATCACGCTGCCTGCCTCGACGTCCTTTGATATTGCCGGCACCGGGTATGGCGAGGGAGGTTTTGAATCCGCCATCCGCATGGGCAACGGTAGCCTTACCACCACTATTCAGGGAACGGTCAACCTGAGCAGCCAGGCCACCATCGGCGGGCAGGGCACAGGGATCATCAGTGGCGTGATCACCGGTGGCAGTGCCGCGGGGCTCACGATCGGAACCTCTTCACAGACCGGAACGATCGCTCTCACCGGGGAGAATACCTACTCCGGCACCACTACGGTGAACTTCGGCACGCTGCGGATCGGGAATGCCGGCACCGCGGGTTCGCTCAACACAGCGAGCACGATCACGCTCAATGGCGGAACGATTGCCTTTAACCGCAGTGACAATATCAGCCAGGGCACGCAGTTTTCCGGTGCGCCGATCATCGGCAGCGGAGCGCTCAATCAGACTGGTCCGGGTATCCTCACGCTGAACCCGGGGAATACCTACGCCGGCGGTACCACCATCGCCGGTGGCACCATCCAGCAGGGAGCTGCCAATGCCTTGCCGGTGGGCAGGGCTCTCACGGTCAACGGCACCGGTGTGTTCGATCTCAACGGCTTCGGCGCTTCCATTTACACGCTCGGAGGAGCGGCTACCGGCTCCGTCACCGACAATACGGCCGGAGCGGGGACCAGTACCCTCGCCATCACCAACGCGGGCAGCACCCCCATCCTTATAAAGAACGGCGCGAGCCGGACGCTGGGGCTGCGCATCAGCAATGAAAATGGCGGATTTTTGCTCACCAATGCGGGCAATACCTTTTCGGGAGGCCTCGTTCTGACCGGCAGTTCCGCGGGGACCCGAATGTCTCCCGGTGCCATTACCGCCGGTGCTTATGGTATCGGGGCTATCACGGTGGGAGAATCCGCCACAGACCTTGCGGGCATCTATTTCGCCACCGCCACGCAAACGCTTGCCAACCCGGTCATTTCCAATACCGCCCTGGGCACCGACCGGGTAGGGACCTTCCGTATCGACTCCACGGCCAACACGTTTTCCGGTCAACTGACGGCGAATCTCGCGCCGATGACGTTCAGTACGAACGGCACGGGCAGCGTGACTGCCACCGGCAAAATCACTGGTCCGAATGGACTCACGCTGCTCTCGCAAAATCTCGGGGGAACCGCGCTTACCGTCACTTTAAACAATGCCGCCGGCACGAATGATTATGCGGGCGACACTGTCATCAATCAGAATCCCCAGGTTGGCAAAACCTACACCCTGGCACTGGGAGCGGCCGACCAAATCCCTAACGGTGCGGGCAAAGGGAATGTAACCATCCTTACGAACGGCACAGGGGTGGGCCGTCTCAATCTGGGTGGCTTCAGCGAAACCATCAACGGCCTCTCCGGAAACGGCACCGTGGATGGAGTCAGTGGCACTCCGGTGCTGACAGTGGGCGACAACAATGCCCACGGGAATTTTTCCGGAAGTCTGGTCAATACTGCTGGCGCAATGGCGGTGATCAAAACCGGCACCGGTGTCCAGGTTCTTTCCGGAGCCAGCACCTACACCGGCGGCACCACTGTCAGCGCCGGCACGCTGATCAGCGGCAATTCCAGCGCTCTCGGGACCGGTGGCCTCACCGTGGCGGGCGGGGCCACGTTTGCTTATCAGCCTGCAAGCCCTGGATTGCTGGATCTGGCGGGAGGCCCTCTGAACCTTGCCGGCGGCAGCAGAATCGGAGGGGCCGTGGGCGGCACTCCGGGTCAATCCGCCATCACCAGCACCAGCGCCGCCGTCACTGCCGGGACCATCACGGTGGATGTCAGCGGCATTCCGGGCAGTGCCGTTACCACCGGCACTCACGCTCTCATTTCCGCGGCGGGCGGTCTCGATACCGCCACCTACGCTCTCGGAAAAATCTATAACGCCACCAACTTTACGGTGAACGCCGGGACGCTGGCGGCCTCTCCCACAGCTGTAAACATCGGTGTTACCAGCGCCACCGCCCTGACAGGCGAGTTCTGGAAAGGCGGCTTGAGCGGTGCTCCCGCCGTTTGGGCGATCTCCAATGGCACCACGGCCAGTAACTGGGCCAGCGATGCGGGCGGCACCAACACCCCGTTGACCCCGGGGCCCGCCGCTACCCTCAACTTCTCCGCAGCGGGAGCGGCGAACCAGTCAGCCATGACTCTCGGTGCCAGCATGAGTGTCGCCGGTATTTCAGTGAGCAGCGCCAGTCCCTTCGGACTCAATGCCGACGGCAATACTCTAACGCTCGGGGCCGGAGGACTCACGATCAACAGTGGAGCCGGTGCAGTGACGATGGGAGCCGCCACCACCCTGGGCGCTGCTCAGGCCTGGACTAACAACAGCGGATCCCTGCTCACGATTTCCGGGACCGTGGCCAACGGCGGGTTTACTCACAGCGTCGGGGGCAGCGGTAATGTGTCCCTGACCGGCTCCCTGACCGGAAATGGCGGACTCACCAAAACGGGTACGGGCACCATGACCCTGACCGGCATCAGTAACTACACCGGTCCCACCACCGTCAATGGCGGCACCTTGAAACTGGGCGGAGCAGGTGTCCTGCCCAGCACGGCGGCCATTGTTCTGGGCAACACCGCCGGGGCAACTTTTGACATCAACGGCAATAACTCTTACGTGGGCTCGCTTGCGGGGGGCGGAGCGGCTGGTGGCACGGTCAGCCTCGGAGCCGCCAATTTGGCGACGGGGAGAGACAATACCAGCACGACCTTCTCAGGCGTCCTCACCGGGGCCGGCGGCACCTTTACCAAGGTCGGCACCGGCACACAGACACTCGATGGAACCGTGAGCAATTCCTTCGCAGGAACCACCGTCGTGGAACTTGGCACTCTGATGCTCGGAAAGACGGGAGGGGCTGTCGCTGTCACCGGACCGGTCACGCTGGGCGGCGGTAACGCGAGTCAGCCCAACCTGCGAATGGCCGC
>DATAIE010000459.1:0-4128 GCA_036262875.1 Verrucomicrobiales bacterium | reverse complement strand
CCGCGTGACTCAGGACCACCTGCTGGGAGAAATTACGCTATTCCGGAACGAAAATACCTGAGCCAGCGGACATTACCCTGAAAAGACCACCCGCCGAGAACCCCCGACGCCTGTAATTCAACCGCATGACGACTGAACTGGATAACATCGTGGAAGCCCTCATTTTCGCTTCGCCCGAGGGCGCATCGACAAAGGAGATCACCCGCTGCATCCGTTCCGCCGTGGCCTCGGCCCGGGAAACCGACGGGGAAAATGCTGCGGAGGAAATCACCCGTCATGCCGCCGTGACGGAAGAGGATGTGGTGGCAGCGGTCTCGAAGCTGAACCTGCGCTATCTGGAAACGGAGCGCGCCTTCATGCTGGTGGAACGGCCTGCGGGCTGGAGAATCGTGAGCCGGATGGAATACGCCCTCTGGGTGCGGGAACTTTTCCCGGACAAGAAACCGGCCCGGCTCTCGCCGAGTGCGCTGGAGACACTCGCGATCATCGCCTACCGTCAGCCGATCACCCGCAGCAGCATCGAGGCGGTGCGGGGCGTGGGAATCGACGGGCCGCTGCAAACGCTGCTCGACCGGAATGTGGTGCGCATCGCGGGACGCGCCGACTTGCCCGGGCGGCCGCTCCTTTATGAAACGACCGAGTTGTTCCTCGAACACTTCGGGATCAAGACCGTGGAGGAACTGCCGAATTCCGCCGAACTCCGCGCCGTGAAACTGCCTGAGCCGGAACCCGAACCCGTGCCCGTCCCGCAAGCCGACCAAACCGAACTGCCGCTCGAAGAAGGAGCATCGGAAGCTGTCGGCGACCCCGTGGAAAAGCCGAAGAAGAAAGGACGCGGTAAGAAGAAGGAAGCTGCTGCGGAGGAGCCCGCGGTGGAGGAGCCCGCTGCCGAAACTTCAGAAACCCCGGAGGAGGAAACCGAAACGTCGCTCACGGTGGTGGTGGAGGAAACCCCAGCCGACTAATCCCTCAACTCCCAACTCCCGAACAATACCATGTGGAAAGGCCGCTTTCAGAAGGAAACCTCCGGGCTCGTGCAACGCTACGGGGAGAGCATTTCCTTCGACTGGCGCCTCTACCCGCATGATATCGCCGGCAGCATGGCCCACGCGGAGGCTCTGGCACGGGCCAAGATCATTACCCGCGCGGAACTGACCGCCATTCACAAGGGGCTGAAGGAGATCAAGGCGGAGATCGAAGCCGGAGAATTCGAGTGGCGGGCCGAACTGGAGGATGTTCACATGAACATCGAAAGCGCCCTCACAAAACGAATCGGCGCGCCCGGGGCTAAACTTCATACCGCCCGCAGCCGGAACGATCAGGTGGCTCTGGATGTGCGGCTCTATTGCCGCACGGAGGCGCAGGAAATCATCGCGCTGGTCAAAAAGCTGCAGCAGGCACTGACGGCGCAGGGTTTGAAAAACCAGGCCGTCATCATGCCTGGATACACCCACCTTCAGCGGGGGCAGCCGGTATTGTACGCCCATCACCTGCTGGCCTATGTGGAGATGCTGGAACGCGATGCCGCGCGTCTGACCGATGCCTTGAAGCGCATCAATGTCCTGCCGCTCGGCTCCGGTGCGCTGGCCGGTTCCACCATCTGCCTTGACCGCGAATTCGTGGCGGAGCGTCTGGGTTTCGACAGTGTTTCCCGCAACAGTATGGATGCGGTGGCGGACCGGGACTTTGTGGCGGAACTGCTGTTCGCCATCGCGGCGTGCGGCATGCACCTTTCCCGCCTCAGCGAGGACATCATTCTGTGGGTCACGGCGGAGTTTGGCTTTGTCAGCCTGAGCGATGCCCACACCACGGGCTCCAGTCTCATGCCGCAAAAGAAAAATCCTGATGTGGCGGAACTCACCCGCGGCAAGACCGGCCGTTTTTACGGGAATCTCATTTCCATCCTTACCACGCTGAAGGGACTGCCGCTGACCTACAACCGGGACATGCAGGAGGACAAGGAGCCGCTTTTCGATTCCGTGGATGCCATCAAGCTGGCGCTCGAGGTTTTCGCCGAGATGGTGGACGGGATGAGGGTGAATGCGGGCCGCGTGCGCGATGCGGCGGGCGATCCTTTCCTGCTGGCCACGGACCTCGCCGACTGGCTGGTGCTCAAGGGAGTGCCATTCCGCCAGGCTCACGAGATTATCGGAAAACTGACGGCGCACAGCCTGGCCACCGGCACTCCGTTCCCTGACATTCCCCTCGCCGATTATCAGACATTCAGTCCGGTCTTTGACGCTTCCGTCTTCAAGGTGCTGACGCTGGAACACGCAGTGGCTGCCAGGAAAGCCGCCGGTGCCCCCTCGCCGGCGAACGTGGCCCGCGAACTGACCTCCTGGCAGCAGCGCCTGAACCCCGGCCGGCCCCGCCGTTCCGCGCGCCGCTGATCCGAAATACCCTCCCCTGCTCCATGCTTCTCTCTCCTCTGCTTAAAGTACGCGACAAGCTTTCGAAGAAGCGCAAGTCGCTCATTCAGGACGAAGAAAAGCCCTTTCTGGAGCATCTCGACGATCTCCGGAAAACCATCATGCGGATCCTGCTGACGCTGATGGTTGCAGTGATCGGCTGCTTCATTTTCAACGAGTATTTCTTCAAGATCATCGAAAAGCCGCTTCATTTTGCGCGGCTCGATCAGCCCAAGGAGCGGAAGCTCCCGGCCTACCTTGCCGAGCTTCCGGATATTACGGAAAACGCCAGACAGGACATGTGGTGGAGGATTCACGGCACCGCCCGCGGGATGGCGGACCTTGACGGGCCGCAGCGGGAACTGTTCCTGAAGGTTGCGGCGGCGGATGACGTCACCCGGCAGTTTGCCTACGCGCTCCTGTTTTATCACGCTGCCGATTGCCTGCCGGAAAAAGAGCGGGAGGGCTATATCGCCGCTGCGTCCAAACTATTGCCGGAGGGCGATCAGGCCAAGGTAGCCGAATACGCCGCGCAACTGGCTAAGGCGGAGACTTCGCCCGCACTGGAAAGACCGCGCAATTTTGTCGAAATGGAGGCCTTTGCGCCCGCGGAGGGCTTTATGCTTTCCATGAAGCTCTCGCTCTACGCGGGCATTATCGTTTCGTTCCCTCTGCTGTTCTACTTCCTGCTGGAGTTTATCCTCCCGGGGCTGACAGGCAAAGAACGCAGGATGATCTTTCCCGCGCTGAGTATCGGGTTTGGCCTCTTCATCATCGGCGTCCTGTTTGCCTATTACGTCGTCGTTCCCCAGGCGCTGGAGTACTTCCATGAATACTCCGCGAACATTGGCATCGTGGACAACTGGCGGATCGGCCTCTACATCTCGTTCGTCACTTCGTTCACGCTGATCTTCGGTCTCGTGTTCGAGACACCGGTGGTGATCATGATCATGGTGAAACTGGGCCTGTTGACGTCCGTGACGATGCGGAAAAGCCGTGGCTGGGCCATTATCATTATGCTCGTGGCCGCGGCCGTGATCACGCCCACCGGCGATATGTTCAGTATGTCACTCATGGCCGGGCCGATGATCATCATGTATGAAATCTGTGTCTGGCTCGCATGGCTCCATGAGAGAAAGCTGCGCCGTCTCGAAGCGGAGGAGCAGCGTCAAAGTCAGGCCCGCCGCGCGGCGCTCGTGGGTGTTGCCGCTGTGCAGACAGCGCGACCGGGCAGCGACCCGGACGCCCCCTCCAGTGACAGTGATGATGATGATGCCGGAGGCAGCGGCGTGCCTTCCCTCGATCCCTCCTCCGGCGGAGACGGCGGCCATTCCTCTCCGGAGACAGAAAGTCCCGGCGAACATTCCGGCAATGTCCATCCGCACCATCCGGACGATGGCGGAGCCGATTCGGTAGGGGACTACGAACAATATCTGCGCGATCATGCGCGTATGCATTCGGTCTCCGAAACCCATCCGGAATCGGTACCGTTTGAAGAGCGTCACGACCACGGGTACCAGCCTCCCCAAACATTAAATGCGGATGGATGGGTCACCCAGGACCCCGCTCAAACAGAAGCTGTGGGCGACAAGCCTGATGAAGGTCCCGTTCCTTTTTCAGAAGACCCCTCTGCGCCTCCCGGTTCTCATCCCGGGGAGCCAGGCCCCTCCGGCGAGCCCGCGGAAGGGCCGCCGAAGAATGGTCCCGTCTGACCTACCAG
>DATAIE010000458.1:0-4820 GCA_036262875.1 Verrucomicrobiales bacterium | reverse complement strand
GTGCTGCCCCAGACGTGGCCCTTGGTGTCGTAGGTCGAGAGTTTGGCGCCGGTATTGGCGTCGAGCGCATGAACGAGGCCCGAGTAGTCCGCCACGTAGACGATGTCATCGACGATGGCAGGCGTGGAGATGGAACGGTTGATGTCCTTGTAGGTCCAGACCGCTTTGCCTGACAAGTCTCCCGTCTGGCTGGGATCGATACAGCTGAGGCATCCTTTGCCTTCACCGTGCTCAGGGTCCTGACCGATGTTGGTATAGATGCGGTTCTTATAGATGACCGGTGTGGCGATGACCTCGGAGGGACCTTCGTAGGTATTGTAGGGCCGCTTCTTGTCGCCATCGAAACGGTATTCCTTCGGATTCGCATCGTAACGCCAGAGTTCGTTGATGATGTCCCCCTCCGCGTCCTTTTTGAAGGTAGTGTCGAATCCGTAGCAGAAGCCGTCGCCGGCGGCGAAGATGATCTGCTGTTTCCCCTTCAAATCGAGAAGGCCAGGGCTGGACCATGAGCAGTGCAGCATGCGCTTTCCGATGCCGCTGCCCTCCTCCGCGAGGAGCTTGCCCGTCTTTTTGTCGAGGCAAATGAGGCTGGGCGCGACTGGATTGGGCACATTGGTATGCGTCCAGTCCACTCCATTGGAAGTGGTGACGTAGAGCCGGTCGCCCAGGATGAGGACATTGCTGCTGGTCGTGTTGTGCGGGAAAACCCCGCACTCCTCGCGCATGTCGAATGTCCAGATGATGTCCGCATCGGTGTCACCCGTGGCCTGGATTTTGTTGTCCGGCGTGCTGAGGTACTTCGCTTCGTCCTGAAAGCCCTGATTGCCATCCTTCAGGCCGTTCAGGTCCAGACAGACGACTTCCGCCCGGTTGGTGGGGATGTAGAGATAGTTCCCCTCAATGCAGGCGCCGGAACAGATACCGAGATATTCCCAGTCGGAAACTTTGCCCGTCCCCAGTTTTGGCGAGGCAAACTGCCAGATCATCTTGCCGGTCTTCTCGTCGAGGCAGAGTTCCACGGAGCGATCCTCCGGGGCGACCTTTCCGGTGTCCTTGTTCTTAACCTGATATTTGGAGTCGAACGGATTGTCATTGTTCGTGCCGAGCAGCACCTTGCCATTGCTCACGGTGACAGTTCCGTAGGCCTGCGATCCGAGCCTGGTAACCCACTTGAGGTTCTTCGCCGTTTTCAGGTCCACCTCCTCGGTGCCCGGCTTCTTCTTCCCGGGGTCAAAATCCACCGGAGGATTTTTGGCGGGCGAAACCATGTTCCGGGTGACATTGCCCCCCCACATCGGCCAGTCTGCGGATGCGACGGAGGTCAAGGCGAGGGTGGTTAGCAGGACAGTGCGTTTCATGGAGAGTCTTTTCAGTGATAAACGACAGCAACGGGCGGCACGCGGCGCAAAAATCACGGGAACGATGCGCTTCATGCCAGGAGGGGGTTCGGGAGAGAATCTTCCGCAGGGTGCCAATGTAACGCAACCACATTCCCGGAACTTGCGGCCTTCCGCAGAAACGGACGGCAATCAGGATGCACAAAGGGACGGGGCGTTTTCAGCGGTCCGGCGGAGCGTTATTTGTTTGGCGTTACGCTAATGTTGTCCACATAAACCGCAATCTTGCCCTGGAGGCCGAACCCGTAGAGGCCCGGCGATCCGTGCGTGTGCGCGATTTTATGAGGTGCCTCCAGCGTCCACTTTTCCGGCTCCGGCTCACCTTTCGGCCAGGCCTTGGCGCGGATGACTCCGCTGCCGTCCGGATTTACATCCACGCGGGTTTTCAGCGTATACCACGTCTTGGCAGCGATGGTGAACGGCACTGAAACCTTGACCCGCTCCTGATTGGAACTGACCTCCAGTTCGTTAGCGTTGCCCTTCAAAGCAATCAGATAGCGCTGGTTGATAACTCCCACTTCACCCTTCGTACGGCGGGCTCCGTCCGTCATGAGGTCGGCCTGCATGGTGTAGTTGCTCATATCAGGGCTGCCGATGAAGGAGGTGGCGCGCTGGAAGAAGATGTTAGCGAGGGTCTTGGCGAGCACCTTGTTGCCGTCCAGTTCACGGACCTCCCACTTGAAGCGGGCTCCGATCCACGGGAGCGGCGGATAGGCGAATTTCGTGCCGGCGGCGATTTCCTCGGCGGTGGGGAGCGCGAGGGGTGTCGGCGTTGGCGCTGCCGGGCCGGGAGGCGCTACCAGAGGTTTCACGGTTACCCCGTCCGCCAGCGTGAGCTGATTGATGGGAACATTCTCAAAGTTCTCCGTGATCGGCAGCCCTTTCAGCACGCGACCGCGCACTACGGCAGAAACGCTGCCGCTCGTCGCCTTAAAAGCACCGCCGCTCACCTTCGCATCGGGGCCGGCAGTGAGTTCGCCCTTCTCATTGATGGTCGCATCGAGCGTGGCCCGCACCTTGGCCGTGGGCGGAATGAAGGACTCCCATTTCGCATCGGTCACCGGACCCGTGGTGAAGCCTTTAGCATCCACCCCGCGCAGTGAGAAGGTCTGAGACTTGCCGGGGAAAAGGGTGAACTCCTGAGGCATCGCCTGGAGAGCCACAGCCGGACCCGCCGGCTGCTTCGGCAGCGTGAACCACTCGCCTTTGCCGCTCACCTGCTGACCGATTTCAAAGCAGTAGGTGTGCTTGCTGGTCGCCAGGAACAGCTTCCCTTCCATGATGGCGGGGGCGCCAAAAGCAAAGCCCTGCAGTTTCACACGGTTCAGGATTTCGCCTTTTTCCTTCGTGGGCTTGATCACGTAGAGCAGGCCATCTTCGCTGGCGGTGTCATTGAGGATGGGCACATAGAGCTTCCCGTCCGCCCACGCCGGAGAGGAGTGAAGATTGCCGGGGCCCAGTTTGAGCGACCACAGTTCCTTACCGCCGGCAGGGTCCACTGCATTGAGGACGCCGCTCGAAACGATCTGAAACACCATGCCGTCCGCAAACACCGGGGAACTGGTTTCCGCAGAGTAGGGAAGACGCCAGGCCTCGGCCTTCGGATCGGTAATGACTGGCACCGGATCGTCCGGAGGCCCGGGGGGGAGCGGCTTTTCCGGGATATTGAGGGCTGTCATCCGGCCTACCTCGGCCCGGTCCGCATTTTCCTTGTCGTGGATGCAGATCATTTTGCCATCGACTACAATGACAGAGGAATTGATCCCTCCCTTCGCCGTGTGCCAGCGCCACAGCGGCTTGCCCGTAAGGGCATTGATCGCCGCGTAGTTTCCACAACCGGTAGCGAGATACATGGCAGGCATGCCGTTCCACATTTGGAGAAACCCGGTGCCAAAGGAATTGTCATGCGGCGTGATGCCTGGCGTGCTCACCCACACCGGCTGCCCGGTGATCTTGTGATACGCATACAGGCGGTCCCGCGCCGGGCCGTCTCCGCCCCAGTTGGCCGTGATGCCGCGCACGATGACCAAATCCCCCACGACCACCGGCACGCCATTCCGCCCGTTCGGAAATGTCAGGCGGCCGTTTTCCTCCATCATGCTGTGGTAGAACTTAATGTTCCCCTCCCGGTCCACACAGACAAACTCGCCGGCCTGGGAAACGAGGTAGACGTTCCCCGTCTCCGGATCGATCGCCGGAGCGCCGATCGAATATCGCGAGTAGGATACATCGCTCAAAAAGTCCGAAAACGTCTTCTCCCAGAGCCGCTTGCCATTCGATGCGTCAAGACAGGTGAGCGTCTCCTGGAGCTGGTCCCCCTCCCCGTGGTAGCCGAAGATAAAGATGCGCCCGTCCGCCGCAACGATGCTCCCGCGGCTGGAGATGTCATACGTCCAGAGGGGCTTCTCCTTGAACCCGGACTTTCCGTATTTCTCGGCACTGCGCCCGTCCTGCGACGGGCCGCGCCAGCCGTACCAGTTGTCAGCAAATGCCGGTGAAAGAGTCAGCGTGAGCGCCGCCAAAGCCGCCGCACCGCGGCCGAAAGTGGAGTGGGAGGTTTTCATAAGGTGCCTGTTGGAGCAGGGGATAACGGCAACCACTGAACGCATCTTGCAACCATGAATCCGAGGCGCGGGCACGGCACCCGCCTTTTGCCCTCTGTTTTTCCGCTTGCCTCTGCGCACCATGCGTACCAGTAATGTTGTTACACTTGTCCGCTGTCCCGCCATGCTCCCCTTCCCGATCAGACTCCTTGACGGCTTGCCGGCCTCGGATCAGATCGTGCTGGCGGTGCGGCGGGCGGTGCTGACCGGGCAGTTGCAGGACGGGGATGAATTCCCCTCTGTCCGCGGCCTGAGTCAGGAACTGCGCATCTCCCCCACGACCGCGCATAAGGCGATCGGTCAGCTCCGTGATGCGGGTCTCCTCGCCAGCCGGCCTGGTGTGGGAATGGTTGTACGCACGGCGGCCGCGCCCGATGCCGACGCGCGCCTCGCACTTCTCGCACCGGAAATCGAGGCCCTCGTTCGCAAGGCTGCCGCCCTGCATGTGAAACCCAAAGCCCTCGCCGAGATGATCCGCGATGCCCTCTCCAAAGCCGCCGGAGAGGATTGAACCGTCACCCAACACTTCATCCGCCGCTATGCCCGATCCCGCCATCCTTTTTCGTGATGTCACCATGCGTTTTGGCAAGCGCGTGGCGCTGAACAGCCTCAACCTGTCCATCCCGCCCGGCAGCGTGACGGCTTTCCTCGGCCCCAACGGAGCCGGCAAAACCACGGCCATCAAGCTCCTGCTGGGACTCTACACGCCAAAGGAAGGTGAGATCGAAACCCTGGGTTTCAATTCCCGCAAGCTTCCCTCCCGCGCTTTTGAGCAAATCGGTTACGTCTCGGAAAATCAAAAGCTCCCGCTCTGGATGAC
>DATAIE010000457.1:0-5870 GCA_036262875.1 Verrucomicrobiales bacterium | reverse complement strand
CTGGTTCGATGTGCGGCGGGAGGCAGTTCAAGGCTGCGCAATCCCTGTGAAACTTCACCGTCCAGCCTTCGGTGAATTCCTTCAGGGAGATGCCCGCCTTGAGAGAGTCGCGGATGGTTTTGTCATCCACATCGGTGATGTTCCTCACATGCAGGGAGGTAAGGCCGCCGAGCTCGATCACCCGGCGGAAGACATCCTGCAAAATGAAGGTGCGGAAATTCCCGATATGCGCCGGCCCATAGACCGTGGGGCCGCAGCAGTAGAAACGAAACGTTTTCCCGTCCATGGGGGAAAGTTCGTGGAGGCTGCGGTCCAGGGTATCGTACAAGCGGAGAGGCATGGTCCCGGATCAACGGAGGGAAAACACTCCCTGAAAAGTGAAAACTGCCGCCCCGGACTGCAATTTGGGTCCTCTTGTAACCGCTGGCCACCCGCTGCGTCTCGGATAAGGTAAGCGGCAGAAACCACCATCAGCCCTGCCGTCTTCCTCAATCCATCCTGAACCCAATGAAACTCCACACTACCCTCCTGCTCTCCGCAGTATTGATGGCTGCCGCGCCCTCCGCCCGCGCGGTGGACCCGCCCCGCAACCCGTTCGGTAACGGGGAATTGCCCGAAATTCTCAAGCCGTTCGATGTCGATGGCGATGGCAAACTCTCCGAAGAGGAGCGCCAGGCTTATCTCCAGGCGGTGCATGATGGCCAGGTCCAGCATCCTGGCCCCGGCCGGCCCGGCGAACCCCGCCCCGGCAATCCATGGGATACCGATGGCGACGGCAAACTCTCCGACGCCGAGAAAGCCGCCGCACAGGAAGCCATCCGCGCCCGCATTCTCGCCGAACGTGCCGCCCGCTTCGACGAACTCGACAAAGATGACGACGGCTTCCTGACCGTGGAGGAATTCCTCGGCGTTCCCGGCATCCGTCCGGAACTCGCCGCCCGCATCCTCGCCCACCTCGATACCGATAAGGACGGCAAGATCAGCAAAGACGAGTTCCTTGCCGCGCTTCGCCCCCCGAATCCTCCAGGTGCCCCCGGCGGTGGCGGACCCCGCCCCGGCGATGGGCCTCCCCCGGTGGAACCTCCCGTTCCCCCCGTGCCTCCTGCCCGCTAATCCTGGCAGGCTGGTCGAAGACCTCATTCCATTCTCCACAACAGCGCCAATGCGCGCGAGCGGCCCGGGAAAATTTCCCGGGTCGCTTTTTTTGTGTTCGCGGCGGGTGATTCAGAAACAATGGAATGCGAATTTTCAGCCGGCAGCGTTCGGCGACAGGGCCGGTAAACAAAGGAGGACTTGGGTTGACGGGGCGGACAGAATGTCCGCGGTCCGTTTTCACGCCATGATCACGAGATGAATTGCGTGATCGTCCGTCGGTCCTTCAATCGACCTGAAGCGCGGTCCTGCCAAAAACCGTTCTTGCCGCACAGGCGGCCAAAAATGAACATCACATCTCCTTCTCCTCCGCCGCGGTGCGGGCCGGAGACGGGAAGCAGACAGCTACGCAAAAGGTGATGACGGTCCCGCAGAGGATCCACCAGGGAAACTCCAGGGTGGGCATCCAGTCCGGGCGGGGCAGACCGGTGCCGCCGAACATGGAGGCGAAGCCGCCGTCGAGACCGCTGAGATACGCCACTCCGAGGAACCCTGCGACCATGGCCATGATGTTACCGCGGTCACTGCCGCGACCGGGCACGAAGAGGGCCAGCAGGAAGACACCGAGCAGCGAACCGTAGGTGTATCCAAAACTGCCCAGAATAATGGGGATGATGCGCAGGTTCGGATTGTGCGCCTTCACCAGCGCGGTGCCGAGCCCCACGAGAATAAGGAAAATGGCGAAAAGGACCGTGGCCTTGCGCACCGCGCGCACCTTCCCCGCCTCGTCCTTCGGCTCGCCAAACCAGCGGAAGTGAAAATCCCTGACATAACTGGTGGCGAGGGAATTCATGGCCGTCCCCAGCGACCCCATGGTGGTGGCCAGGACTCCCGCGATGACCAGTCCGCGCAGACCGCCCGGCATTTCGGTCATGACGAAATACGGGAAGACTTTCATGTTATCCACTTTCCCCGCCGGATTCAGCGGCAGCATGGAGCTCCCGATACCTCCCGGCCCGTAATAGACCGAAAGCAAAATACCGATGGTGAGCACGGCGAGCACGACCGGAATATCCGCGAGGCCGGAGAGAATGGTCGCCATGGCGCTTTGCTTTTTGTTCTTCGCCGTCAGCATGCGCTGCACCATATCCTGGTCCGTCCCGTGAGTGGCCATAGTGGTGAAAAGCGAGCCAAACAGAGCCGCCCACATGGTGTATTCCGTTTCAAAGATGCTCTTTATCTTCCCCCAAAGGGTATCGGCGGGGTGATCGCCGGACCACTGGAAGAGCTTGAGATCGTGTGCGCCCGTGAGGTGCTGCTTCGCCCCCTCCCAGCCGCCCTGGATATGGCCCAGCAGAAACCAGAGAGAGAATCCAAGGGCACAAAACAGGACGACGATTTGAATCACATCCGTCCAGATCACCGCCTTGATCCCGCCGATGGCCGTGTAGAGCGCCGTGAGGATGGTGACCACCACCAGAGAAACCGCACAGATCCAAAAGGTGCCCCATGTGCTCAGTTGCTGGTCAGGAAAGTTCAGATTCCAAATGATCACCGCCAGCACCGTAGGCACCCACAGGCGGGCTCCGCTGGCGAGCACACGCGTCACGAGGAAAACGGCGCTGGCCACCCGCCGCGTGCGCACGCCGAACCGCTGATCCAGAAATTCATAAATACTCACCACATTGTGCCGGTAGTAGGCGGGGATAAAAACCGCGCTCACCACCACCCGCGCCATCAGGTAGCCCAGCAGCAACTGGGCGTAGGTGTAGTTCTTCAGCGCATAACCCTCTCCCGGCGTTCCAAAAAAAGTGCCCGCACTGATTTCCGCCGCGAGGATGGAAGCGAGCACAGCCCACCACGGGATCGAGCGGCCCCCCAGCGCAAAGTCCTGCATACTGCCGCTCCGCCGGCTGAAATACACTCCAATACCAACAATGGCCCCGAAGTAGGCGACGATGACAAGCAGATCCGCGGTGAGTTTCCAGTCCATTCCTGATGTATGCAAAAAGCGCCCCGACAGTCAAACCATCGGGGCGCGGGAAAATCGATTGAAGCGTTACTTCTTCTTTTTTGAAGCCGGTTTCGATTTCGGCGGGATCTTGATCTTTTTGCCATCGCGCAGGACATCCGACTTCATGCCATTATAGGCCTTGATTTTGGCCACCGGCACGCCGCTCTTGCGGGAGAGAGAGGAGAGGGTGTCTCCGGATCTGATGGTCACCAAAGAAGGCTTCGCGGCAGGTTTTTTGGATTTGGAACTGGCCGTCGCACGCTTCCGCGAACTGGAATTGCTGGCAGTGGATTTCCGGGAACCGGAGCCGGAACTGGATTTGCGCGCACCGCTGGAGGAATTGGACGCCGTGGATTTCCGCGTGACCGATGGCGCGGGATCGGAGTCATAAGCCGGAGAACTCGCTCTGCCGGGATTGTATTCCGTGATAGTGCCGGCGTCGTCCTGCACATACGGACTGGAAACAGGAGTGTCCGTGGACATGGTCACTTCTTTGACCTTCGCTCCGGAATTGGCGGCCACCCAGTTCTCCCGGTAACGTCCACTGTCATCGAAGGCGTAGTTTTCCTTCTCCTTTCTCGACATCCGGCTGGTGGGGGAGGTGTAATCCACGACTCCCGAGTCAGAACCGGATCCACCGGTACTTTGACAGGAGTTGAAAGTAAGGCAGGCGGCGAGTCCGAGGAGGCCGGTGGTCAGTCGGTGAAGGAACGGGGTCATGAGGTTGAAATTACGGGCAGTTCGACGGATGTCCAGAGCGCCGTGGGGGGATGTGCGAAAAAATTAACAGCAGCAAAAAACCGCGTCCTGCGCGGGGCAGGAACGCGGTTTTTGGAAAACGATGCCGGAAGCGGCTTAGCGGGTGGCCAGTTCCTTGACCTGCACAGCTTCCTTGCCCACGCGCTTGCGCAGGTAGTTGAGCTTGGCCCGGCGGACGCTGCCGCGCTTGGTCACTTCCACGCTGGCGATGCGGGGGGTGTTGTAGGGGAAAACGCGCTCCACCCCTTCGCCATAGCTCAGCTTGCGCACGGTGAAGGACTTGCCCACGCCTGCGCCCTTGATGCCGATGACAATGCCGGCAAACACCTGAATCCGCTCCTTGCCGCCTTCGATAACCCGGGTGTTGACCTTGATGGTATCGCCGACCTCAAAAGGGGTAATGTCTTTCTTAACCTGTTCCTGTTGAATCTGTTCCAGCTTGTTCATGGGAGAAAAAGGATGCCTGTAATTTGTGTGATGGAGGGATGCCCGAGGGTTTCAGGCGAAGGCCCGGAGAAGAAAAAGGGCCGAAAAGGGAAGCGCAACTAATCTCACCGGCCCCGGGGCGCAACGGAAATTTTAGACTTCGCGAAGGAGTCCTCCCGGTTCATCACCGCCCGGCCCGCTGATCAAATCACGGATTCTGCGTCGCTTTCAAACGCATAAACCTTTCAAAGCCGGTGGCGACCGCCCGTTTCCGGCCGTCGGGCAAATCCGTGACGATCACGCTGCCGGACTGCCATGAGGCAAGGTCATCCGAGGCTTCCGGCTGCAGGGTGGCGCCGGAGACGCCGGTATCAGGCCGGTAGACGATGGAAAGATAGGTGATGCCGGACTGCTCCGAGGTGTACCGTTCCGCCACCACGGCGGGGCGCTCTGTGGCCAGAACTGCGCTGGATCCCAGCGAATACTCGACGCCGTTCAAAACGCCATCCCCGTCAAAATCCCCGTTGAAGGCCGCGTTTCCGGTATGGCTGCCAAACACCCCGTCCGCCCAGAGGTCCCACGCGGAGAGCGGTGTGGAAAAACCGATGTCGTCTCCGAATCTGGTGCCGCCTGCGGTCGAGACAACCAGCCGCGCATGCCATGAACTGCCGGACTGAAGAGTCACCGTCCGGTTCACATTTTGAACCGATACCGAGGCACCCGTCTGCTGGACAGGCGTGGTACTGCCATAGGCCGCCGTGGGGCCGTACTCGAACCACCAGGTGGAGGTGAGTTGTTTATTGTCCAGTGTTCCATTCAGGCGCGCTCCGCTGGATACGATCTGGTCTGCGGCGGCGGTGACCGCCACGGGAGGCTCCGGTGGAGGAGTCGACGAAAATTTGCCCACCCGAATCTTCGAATCGTTGTCCGCCACACTCTGAGCCGCAAAATACAGATTGCCCGCCGCATCGCCGGCAATCGCCCGGGCGGTATAATACAACGTCATTTCAGAGCCGGAGGGATTTACCTCCATGGCATACGTTCTTCCGCTGTCCGGCAGCCAGTCGAAAGCCTGGACGCGGCCAGGCATCCCCGCCATAAATCCGGAGGGATGGACGGCGCAGAGCGTCATGGGTTCGAGGAAGGGATAGCCTCCAATGTCCCAACTGTTGAAATAGAGCGGTTTTGCGGGAAGCAGAGAGCCGTCTGCATTGAGGCCGGCGGCAAACACCTGATAAGCGCCATTCCGGAATTGTGTGGAGGTGCCGCCGGAAAAATAGTTGTATCCCAGAACCGCAATCCGGCCATTCGGCAGGGCGGCCACGCCATGACACTTCTGCAAAGAAGCCGGTCCGATGCCGCTCGCATAAGAAGGCGCCGGAGGAACCGTGATCCGCTGAGCCCATTCCTGGTCACCGGTGAGAGAATATTTCACCACCGCGAATTCCTCCCCGGACAAGCCAGCCACCACCACTCCTCCATCAGCCGCCGGTGCCAAACGGGGAGTTTGCTCGACCTTATCCGCTTCGTCATAAAACTTCGCCCATTCCGCTGCACCGGCACTGGTGTAGCGCAGTGT
>DATAIE010000456.1:0-10237 GCA_036262875.1 Verrucomicrobiales bacterium | reverse complement strand
AGACGTGCGCCACCGGCGCTCCGCTGAAACTTCCGAAGTATCACTACGGCGGCATCGGCTTTCGCGGAAGCCGCCTCTGGGATGACGAAGTCCCCTGCGAGTTCCTCACCTCCGAAGGCATCACAGACCGCATCAAAGGCAACGAATCCCATGCCAAATGGTTGTGGACGGGCGGTCCTGTGGAGGGCGGCACCGCGGGCCTCACTATTCTTTGCCATCCCTCCAATTTCCGTTTTCCTCAGCCGCTCCGGCTGAATCCCACGGAGCCTTTCGTTTGCTTCGCTCCGCAGCAGGATGGCGACATGCAAATCAAACCCGGGACTCCTTACGTCTCCCGCTACCGTCTCGTTATTGCCGACGGCAAGCCCGCGATGGAACAGGCCAATGCATGGTGGCAGGAATATGCCGCTGCCACCGTTCCCACACCCTCCGCTCCGCCGGCGAAAAAGGCGCAGTAAATTCCCTTACAGGAAGAACAGCTCGATCACCAGAATCGCCACGATGTTGACGACTTTGATCATCGGGTTCACCGCGGGTCCGGCGGTGTCTTTGTAGGGGTCTCCCACAGTGTCGCCGGTAACTGCGGCCTTGTGGGCATCGCTGCCTTTGCCGCCGTGGTTGCCTTCCTCGATGTATTTCTTGGCGTTGTCCCAGGCACCGCCTGCGGATGTCATGCTGATGCCTACAAACAACCCGGTGACGATGGTTCCCACCAGCATGCCGCCGAGCGCCTCTTTGCCCAGCACCGGCACTCCGGCAACGATGAGCACTGCCAGCACCGGCAGGAGGGCCGGCAAAATCATTTCACGCAGCGCCGCTTTGGTCACGATATCGACGCAGGCGGCATACTCCGGCTTGTCCTTGCCCGTCAAAATGCCGGGGAACTTCGCGATTTGACGCCGCACTTCGACGACGACCGCACCGGCTGCACGGCCCACCGCACTGATGCCCATGGCACTGAACAGGAACGGCAGAAGACCGCCCAGGAACATGCCGATGACCACCCGCGGGTCCTTCAGGGAAAATTCGGTAACGGCATCGACGCTCAGTTTACCGGCAGCGCGCAACTTGCTGTCGAGGTCCAGATAATAGGAACCAAACAGCACCAGTGCCGCCAGACCGGCGGAGGCGATAGCGTAACCCTTTGTCACGGCTTTCATCGTGTTGCCCACGGCATCCAGCGAGTCCGTGCGGTGACGCACTTCATCCGGCAGACCACTCATTACCGCGATCCCGCCTGCGTTGTCCGTAATGGGGCCAAACGCGTCGAGTGAAATGATAATGCCCGCCATGCTCAGCATGCTCATCACGGCGGTTGCCACGCCAAAGAGGTCGCCCCACTGATAGCTGAAGTAGATGGCCACCACGATCACCAGCACCGGCAGCGCCGTCGCCGTATTCCCCACTGCAAGCCCTGCGATCACGTTTGTGCCGTGGCCCGTTTCCGAGGCCTTCGCAATGCAGCGCACCGGATGATACTTGGTGGAGGTGTAGTAATTCGTAATCAAAACCGCCCCGAACGTCATCAGCAGTCCGATGATCGCCGTGCCGTAGATGCTCATGGGCGTGAACGTCTTTCCGCCGATCACCATCGCATCCGGCAGCAGACCCATCGTGACCGGCCAGTAAAGCACCGCCGAGACGAGGCCGGAGATTACCACGCCTTCGATCAGCGCGCGGTCGGCCTTGGCGGAATTGCTCCGGAAGTTCACAAACAACACTCCCAGCACCGCGCCGATGACCGAGATACCGCCAATGGCGAACGGATACACCAGCGCGCCGGTCACGCCGCTCAACTGGAGCGCACCGATCAGAAGCGCGCCAATGAGCGCCACCGCATAGGTTTCGAACACGTCCGCGGCCATGCCGGCGCAGTCGCCCACGTTATCGCCCACGTTATCGGCGATGGTCGCAGGGTTCCGCGGATCGTCCTCATTGAGGTTGGATTCCACTTTCCCCACGAGGTCCGCACCGACGTCTGCGGCCTTGGTGTAGATGCCGCCGCCCAGACGGGCAAAGACGGAGATAAGACTCGCTCCGAGCGCCAGACCCACCAGGCTGTCCACGGCGTGCTGCGTCGCCTTTACCGATCCGTCGCCCTTCACCATCAGAAAGAAGGCTCCCACGCTCAGCAGCGCCAGACCGACTACCAGCAGTCCCGTGACAGCCCCGCCATTGAAGGCTACACGCAACGCTTTCGGTTCACTTTCAGAAGCAGCCTGTGTTGTCCGCACGTTCGCCAGCACGGCGATCCGCATTCCAATGTAGCCCGCGGCCAGAGAGCACACAGCGCCAATCAAAAATCCGCCAGGCACCGCCATGTCCTTTTTCCAAAGATACAGCAGTCCAAAAATCAAAGCGGCGATGATTCCCACCGCCGTCACCTGCCTGTTCAGATACGCTTTGGCACCCTCCTGCACTGCGGCTGCCACCTCTTTCATCCGCTCGTTCCCGGGTGAGGCGGCCCGGATACGGCTGATCAGCCATACGGCCACTACCAGCCCAAACGCCCCGAGCACCAGCGCCAAATTGACGCCATTGTTGAGAAGAAAATCAGAAGTCGCGAAGACAGAAGTCATGCAGGGGGGAAAGGGGTGCTGGATTAAAATTGGGGAAAATGGAGCCGCGGACTCTAGTAGGCCCCTCCCGAGGCGCAACTGTGATTTCCTGGGAAAGGCGACCGTTCGCACGGTATTTGCTTGCTGCCAAAGACGGGTCCATACCGCCATTCCGCAGGACCTCCGGCTGCCGCCGAAACGCCCCCGTCAAAGTGCACCAGGGAGGCGAAGGGAGCGGACAGGAAGGTCCCCGCGGAACGGCAGGACCAACAATTTCAGGGGCAGACAGCGCTACCCGCAGGGGTGGCCGGGGCCGGGTGATGAGCGGCCCGAAAGCGGAAGACCGGACCGCCGCGGGACGGGACCGGGCGGAAGCGAGGAGAGAGGGCCGCGTCCGCTGTGCCATGGGCAGCCGGACGGCGGGGAAAGGGGGCGATCGCACCGGGCAGATGATCCAGGGCCTCCTCGAGGAGTGTTTGAACGGTGGTGAAGGTATTCATAGGGCTGCGGGCCGGGAGAATGCCGCGGATCGACCGGCTGACAATCGGCGGGCGGTCTTACCCCGTCTTACCGGGTAAGACCGGTGCACGCTTGCAAAATGGAAGCTGCCCGTTTTTCCGCCGGTTTCCCCCGCCGGCGGGCGGGAAAATGGTCTCATTTCCGGGGAAGCGAAAAAAACTCAGGAAATTTGTCACAGTTGGGGCGGGGGTTTGTAATCAAAGGCGGGGCAATCCCTGCACGCCCTCCAAAAACCGCCAAAATCCCCTGATTTTATTCTCCACATTCTAACATTTCGCAAAGCAATGGCCAAAGACTGGCTGAAAACGGAACGTCTCGCCCGGATGGCTCAGAACGAGAAATTCTGCGCCGGAATCTCCGGTGCGGAAAGCCTGCTCGGTCTCAGCCGGGCTGAGGTGGCTGGCGTTATCCGGGACCTGCACTGGTCAAACTATTACCTGCGATATGACATCTGGCTCGAGAAGGAACTGGAGACTGCGGAAATGCGCACCCGGGTCAAGCACGACAGCGGATTCACCCCACCGCCCCCGGCTCCAAACCCGCTCCCTGCCGAGCCATCCGGCTTCTTCGGGGGAGACAGAACCCTGCCACTGACTCCGGAGCCGGAGGGCGGAATCGACTCCCGGTTCCGGACGCTGGTGCGCACCATCAAGGCCTCGAACAGGTACACGCCCGCCCTGGGGGCGAAGCTGGAGATCCTCGCGCCGCCAGCGGGCGCGCCGGACCCCATCACCACCCAGCCAAAGCTGAAGGTGCGGGCGCTCACCGGCGGTACCATTCAGCTCACGGTCCGGCCCATGAAATTCAATTCCGTGCTGTTTCAATGCCGGGTGGCCGGGGCCGATTCCTTTCTGACAATCGCCAGGAGCACCACCGGAAGATTGAAGTGGAACGCTCCAGGACCTTTCCCGCGCGAACTCGAAGTGCGGGCCCGATTTGAAGATGACGACCGGCCTGTGGGGGTGCCCTGCCCCGTACTGCCCGTCACCGCCTATGGATGACTAAGGCGGCCAACCAATTTGTTGTGGGGACAAAACACAAAGGCGGCGGTGGCGAAAGCCCCCCGCTTTTGCTGTTTCCCGGCCTGGCGTTTTTTGCGCCTCTTTCTTTTGACCGGTGGAACCCGGAAATGAATGCATTTCATTTCCAGTGTAACAGGATCGTCAGAGGCGACAGACTGATTATTATTAGCTGTGTCAACATTGTCACGCGCCGCCCTTTGGCCCTCCACCAAAAACGGGATATTAATTCCAGATGGGACGAAGACCGTTATTTCAGGAGCGACAGCATCCTTTTTATTTCAAGATGGCTCCCCGGCAGGAAACGACCGAAGAGCCGTCCGGGGAATCCCCGGGCGCGGTCTCCAATGGAGCGAAAGGGCCGGAGTATTTTATGGAACAGGTCATGGAGGGTCTCTCGGATGCCTGCCTCCTCCTCGACGGAACGGACCGCATCGTCTACGTAAACAGCTCCGGCAAATCCCTGCTGCGTCCCAAAGGGCGCATTCTCGGAAGGAAGCTGGAGTCCGTTCTCGCCGACCGCCAGCTCAGTATGCTGGCCGCGGATGCCTATCACACCGGCAAGCCGCTTTTCTCACGTCTCGCCCTGCCGCTGCCGGGCGAGCGGTGGCGTGACGATCATCACTTCCACATTTCCATCGTGCCGCTCTGGATCACTCCCACGCGGCGGCTGGTGCGCATTGCGCTCCGCGGTGATGACAGCACCGATCCGGAAGTCAGCAGGCCCGCCGTCATGCCGCAGCAGGGCGGAGACACCATGATGCAAATGAAGAACCCGCTCTCCATCGTGCAGGGGTATTTGGAAAACATGCTGGATGGCGTGATCAATGATCCCGTGGTGCTCCGCCAGTCCCTGCTAACGATGCGGAAGCATACGCTGACGATCGAGCGTCTGCTGGATTCGGTGCAAAAGTAGGGCCGACCCTATCCGATCGCATCAGACTGCTTCCGGCGCATGCCCGCCGCAGGTTTGGGATTGCTGCAAGGATTGCAGCTCTCCGGAGAGCGCACACGCTCTTTTCACGGTGAGCGCTCCCGCACGGCGTTCCGGCGGCAAAGCGACCTCTCTCACGGACGCGCGCACCGTCCCCGGAACTGCAATCCTTGCAGCAGTCCAAAGCCTGCGACGGCCATAGGCCGAATGTCCGTTTCCAGAGGGATGCTAACGTGCGCGCGGAATTTCACTGCCTCACTGCCCGGGCGGCGTCTCCGCATTCTTTTTTGCCTCCTCCGCTTTCTTCGCTTCCTCCTCCTGCTGTTTCTTCCGGCGCTCTTTATCCTTATCTTCCTCCACGCCTTCGCCACTGCCGCCGCCATAGCCGAGCACCTCCACGGAGATTTCAGAAAGGATGACTTTGATTTCATCCGGTGTTTTGGCAGAGGCGGGAGGCGGAGCGGGAGCCGCGGTCTCGGTCTTCTGAGGAGTCACCGGCGGGGGCGCGGAAATGCCGCCACCGGAAGAGGGCACGGCGGGTGTGCCGGAGCTGGAGCCGCCGGCGGCAATGTTCCCGCCGTTGGCCACGGTATTCGCGGAGAGGTTGATATTGCCGCTCACACGGATCCCCGCGTCACCGGCATCGATGGTGCCCTTGGGAGCAATGAGGTCCACGTTGCTCGGGGCCACTCCGGCCACCGTGGCCAGCACCCCGATGCCGCCGCCCGTGGCCAGGCCGGCGAGGTCGGTTTTCACGTCACCGCTTTGCGGATCGATGAGCACGCGGGTGGGCGGCGCGGACTGCACCGTCTTGGAGGAGGCTCCCGCGGCGATGTCGCCATTGGAGGACCAGATCATTTCATCGCCGCCGCGCAGCGTGAAGATTCGCGAAGTTCCCACGGCGACACTCTTGTCCGTGAAAATATTGATCGTGCCGCCGGACTCCGTCAGAATCCCCTGATCGATTGCCTGCGAGCCGGTGGCATCGAGGCCTACGGTGAGTTTTCCGCCTGGAGCGAAGAGGCTGATGCCGCCGCCGCTTTGGGTTTTGATCAAACGGGAGGTGAGGGCAATGTCTCCGCTCCATGCCGTGCCTTTGAAGAGTGTGGCAATCGCGGTCTCGCCGGCGGCATAGACGCCCGTCTTCGAGCGGGTGCGTCCAGTGTCGCGGAGGACCAGATAAAAGATGTTCATCGCCACCAGCTTTTGCTTCTCCGGGGGGAGAGCGTTGAAGGCGTCCACCGCGCGCTGGGCCAGTTGCTGCTGCTCTTCGGCAGGCTTCTTGACGAAGTCCGCGTATTTCACGCCCGGGAGGGAATCGGAGAGCGCAATTTCCGTCAGATAGTAGTGCTTCTCGACCACTGTGGGCGGCGCATCCGATTCACTCGGAATGGAATACTCTGTGGGCGCGGTAACGTATTTCGTGATGAACGTGGCGAAGTCGATGTTGGGATTGGAAAATCCTCCCGCCGAACCGAGGCCGGCACCGGCTACGATGTCCGCGCCTTCGAACGGCAATGCCGGATTGCGGGCGTTGCCGATGGTGAGCAGGCCGAGGGCCGTCCGGTCCGGGTTGGACGGGCCAACGCCGAGGTCCAGATTTCGTCCGGCCAGCACTTCCACGGTGCCCGGTCCGCTGATCTGGATGTCCCCGGCGTTCGGCTTCGAAACGATGAGAGGATCGAGACGGTTGCCTGGACTTTGAGCGATTGTCCGCAGGGCGGAGTTCGGATTGTAGGCGATGATATCCCGTCCGGAGGACACCATGCTGATGTCACTGCTGCGCACGTTTTGCAGATAGAGCGCGATATCCGAAATGTCGCCGCCGGCGAAAATGCGGCCGGATTTTCCGCTGAAGAGCGTAAGCCCGGAAATGCTGCCATCCCGCGCGTAGAAATGCAGTGGAGTGGTGTCATTGAGGTGCAGGATGCCCGCCGCGTGCAGCGTTTGCTTCGCCTGGAGGACGGCGTTGGGTCCGGTGGTGGAGCCGGTTTCATTGAACTGGGCATTCAAAGAGTCGAACACCGTGACCAGCGTTTGTACCCAGGGTGAGTTGCTGTCGCGGGAGAGTCCGGACAGCGTGAGCGGCAGTGTTACGCCAGGAATGCGGGCCGGATCGGAATCGGAAAGATTGATCGTGCTGCTGCCCCAGAAACGCCCGCCGGTGGCCGCGTCGAGACTGTTAGGCTGAAGCCCGTTGATCGCTCCGGCGGCGGCGAAATCGATGGTCCCGGTATGTGAGGGTGAAAGTGTCAGGCTGCCGGCAAGATTGATGTCTCCCGAAAAAGCAGTCGCCCGGAGCGTCCCCGGCATCAGCGTGGAAACGGTCGAGAACGGCCCCACGTTGTTCTCCGCCAGTTTCAGCCACGGCTGTGAACGGGCGAAGGTGCCGTCCGAGGTCGAGACCGTGTAACGCAGGACGTTATTATACCATCCCTGCAGCGTTCCGGGCGAGTCGCCAACGGGATCGCTTTGAATGGTCACGCTGCCGCCGAGCGAGGACACGGTGACACCGGCATTCTCACTGTAGGTGGAGAAGTAGGTCTTGAGGTGATAACTGTTGTTAATTCCCTGCGGGAGAAGGAACGCATTGGCCACCTGCCCGAGGAGCAGATTGCCGCCAGCGGAAACGTCGAAGGTGGATTTTCCGGCGAACAGAGTTGTCGGGAGCCATGTGGAGGAATCCGGAATCTGTCCCTGTAGTGCAGAGATGGCACTCTGTGTCAGAGCAGCCCGGGTGCTGTTGGTCTTGACGCTGTCACCAGCCGCCAGGGTGCCGGTGCCGCGCTCCACGTAGAAAACGCCGCCGTCGATGTTACGTCCGGCCCGCACGAGGAGATCACCGCCGCCAAGTTCCAGGAGTGCCCCGGCATCCGGCGTGCCTTTTGGCATACGCGCATTGGTGGGAATCACGGCATCGACGTTGGCAATATCGCGACCGGCGATCATGGAAACATTGCCGCCGCCGAGAGCCCCCACGCCTTCGAAGAAATTCGTGAAATCCACCCACCATGAAGTGGAGGCCACATCACGGCCCGCGCGGGTCGGAGCAAACTGTCCTGACACGGGATCGACATAACCCCGGCGATAAAGCCAGTTCGTGGGCATTTCACGTGTGGAGTCTGCCACCAGTTGAATGGAGGCTCCCGATCCTGTCTGGCGATAACGGGCGATGTCATTTTGCGCCGTAATGGTGACGTCGCCTCCGTTAAGGCTGTAGGTGGGAACGTAGGGAGGCGCCATCGCCTGACTCAGCCCGAGCGGGCTGGTAGTGCCCGCGGCATAGTCCAGTTGCGGGAGATCGAAATTCGCCATGGCCGCCGCCTGGGTGCCCGCGGTATAGATGGTTCCCAGCGGATTTAGAATCTGGACATCGCGGCCGGCGGAGATGGTAATGTCACCGGTGCCGGTGCGAATGGTTTGATAACGCGCCGAGATGATGGCATCCCTCGTGAAGTTGCCCTGGGTTTTCGGCAGTTCCATGGCTGTGGACGAGGCGTTGCTCCCGATCACCAGCGAGCCCTTGCCCGCGGCCAGCGAAGAAAGAGACTGCACGGCCCGGTAATCCGCGGCGTTGAGATCGGCTCCCGCGGAAAGCCGGTAGGACCACGACCGCGTGCCCACGGCCATCAAGGGCTGCTGCCAGAGCGGCACGGCGCCGCCGCCCCCGAATCCATCGGTGAGGCTGTTCGTGAAGTTGAAATTGAGATTGCCCGCGGCGCGCAGCGTGAGCACTCCCGGCGCATTGTCAGGACCGAAACGGAACGTGGAAAGATCCCATGTGGACGCGAGCGTGAGGTCACCGGTGCGGTTGATGATCTCAGCGCCGGTTTGGATGCTGACGAGGCTTTGCAGCCCGGCATTGCCGGAGAACAGACGGGTCATGATACCGCCCGCGGCGTTTCCGAAGGTCGTGCCGTCGGTCATCACGCTGTTTTGCACCGCGGCGTTGATGGTGCCGCCTGAAGCGGTGAGATCATAGAGCCGATACCCTTCCACCACGATGGCCGAAGCACCGGTGACGGTGCTGTTTACCGCACTGGCCTGCAGGTCTGTTCCCGCTGCATTCTGCGGAGCGCGGAGATGCAGAGTGCCCGCGAATTGTCCGGCTGCAGCGCTGTTGGCGTTTCTGGCAGCCACTGAAAGATCGATCACCGAGCCGCTTTGCAAATCCAGCATGGCGCTGGTGTTGACCACTCCATTTCGCTGGGTGCCGGCTTCGATCAAGACAGCCCCCCCCTTGCCCGCGGCGTTGAATTTCTGCGCGGCGGCGTTCAGTCTGGCCGCGGAGGAAAGTGTGACGCTGCCATTCGCCTGCAGGGTGATGTTTCCTCCCTCGGTACCGGACGCATCGATGGTCCCGGTGACGCTGATTTTTCCGCTGTCGGCGGCCACGCTGTAGCTGTGGGCGCGGCCGGTGCCGTCCACGAGAACGTCTCCGGTGATGGCCCGGTAGCTACGCGCCTCATTGAAATGCGCGGCATTGAGAAGGGCATCCAGTCCACTGGTGGAGGGCAGAGTGCCGGCGACGATGGAGGCCGATCCACTCTTGCCTCCGCTCCCGCCGGAACCGGCAAGAGTCCCCGCGATGCTGACCGTCCCCGCCGGAGCGCTGACAGACAGGGTCCCGGCATTTCCTCCTCCGGCCTGCGCACTGACGCTGAGCGAGCCGCCGGACGGCACCGTCACATTGCCTGTGTCCGACAAAAGGGAAATATGCCCGCCGCTTGTATATTTCGTTAGATCGTAAAATTGTTGCGCCGTGCCGCCGGTATCGATGCGCCCCCCGGCAAGCACATCTCCGGCGGTGGCTCTCATGGTGAGATCCCCGCTGGGAAGAAGGATGGCCGCGGTATCGGAAACGCTGGCGCCGGTGAGAGTCAGCCGCGCTCCGAGCCCCCCGGTGACGGCGGGAGTGCCGCCGCCGGCAGGAGCGTTGATCGCCAGAGCGCCGGCGGCCTGAAGCCCAAAGGTCACACCCGCTCCGCCCGTGAGCACCGGGGTGGTGAGAGTGGCTGTGCCGGAAGTGGAAAGCGTCCCGGTTTTTTCCGCCAGGATGCCACCGGTGGCGCTCATGCGCAGATTGCTGAACTGGTCCACGAGCAGATCGTTGACGCCGAGCCGAATCACCCCGCCTTTCAATTCCAGAGTGCCTTCGGAGGGAGCAGCCACGCCGGGGACGGAGCCTTTCGGGCTGTTGTCGATGA
>DATAIE010000455.1:0-6798 GCA_036262875.1 Verrucomicrobiales bacterium | reverse complement strand
GCAAATCCTGCGCCGGGTTTTTGCGAATTCCGCCCGCCGGTCAGGAGGGACGTTTCAGCAATGGTCCTCCGGTCAGGGCGGTGCACCGTCTCCGCCGACGTCGCTTCCCTCGACGCGGCTGGTCAATGACGGCTTCTGGATCCGCGGGAGCATGCCGCCCGGCACGCCGGTCTTCTGGCGCTGGCGCATGGGGGATCAGTTGAGCCAGGGGCAGACGGCGTTCGAGCCTGGACCGGAGGGCATGTTCATTTTCACCGGCACACTGCCGGACGCCGCGGAGGCCTGGCTGGAAAATGCCGCCCCTGCGGATGATCCCAACTGGGGCCCGGGCTCGCTGGGTGGCCTCAGCAGCTACCGCACCGGTCTAAGCGCCGGCATGCTGCAGGATCAACTCCAGCGCGAACAGGAACGGGAACGCCAGCGTCAGCGGGACCGGGATGAAGACGAGCGCCGCCGTCGCCGGGACGAGGAGGAATCCCGCCGGCATTCCACGCCGGTGGAGCCCTCTCACCGTTATCCGTCGGCCTACTGATGGAGGGCGGAGGAGAAGTAGCCGCGCTCGTGTGGGCGGCGAACATGGAGGAGCAGCGCGTGTCGGGACGCACCCTGCGTTCGCTGCGCGAGGCCGGTTTTGATGCGCAAGTGACGGGCGACTTCCGCCGCCTGCACGGACCGGTGCTGGTGGCACGGGCGGGTGCCTGGCTGCGGCAGCATTTCCGGCTGCGCCTTCCGCGCACGCCCTCGCTGCTGGCTCTCGGCAGCAGCGGGCGGGAGGACTGGTCCGCTCTGCTGAGCAAGTGCGGAGGGGACCTCTCCCAACTGCGGCGGCGGTGGGGACGGAAGCGGCTGCCGTTTACGCCGGTATTCTTTTTGGAGCAGGCGGAAGCGCTGGCCGCCCTGCTGAAGGCGGGCCGCAGCATGGACGAGGCGCTCAACGGGCTGGTCTTTGGAGGGAAATATCGAACCGTTAGGCTCGCATCGCTGGATGCCACGCATTCACCTTCGCTGCGCGTGCTTCAGGTGGTGACCACCATTCAAACCGGCGGAGCAGAGCGTGTGACGCTGGACCTCGCGGCGGAGTTGAATCATCAGGGAATCGCTACGGCGGTGGCGGCGCTGGGGCGGCCCTCCCGGCGCGCGTATCCGCAGCCGCCGCATTTTGTTAGTCTTGCGGGAGTGGAGAATACTCCGGACGCGCGGACGGCGGCCATCGCGGAGAGCGCCATCGAGTGGGGTGCCGATGTGGTGCATGCGCATCTGCTTCAGGATGCCGACACCCGCGCCATCAAGGCGCTGGGCCTGCCGGTGGCGGTCACGGTGCACAATGCGCGGGCAGGCTGGCCCGCCGGGATGGAGAGCGCCGATGCCGGGAGCGCGGACATTCTTTTCGCGTGTGCGCAATGCGTGGCGGAGCAGTTGCCGAAGACGCCGGGACTTCCGGTGAGGACGCTGCTGAACGGAATCGTTCCTGCCGCCTATGCCTCCACGCCGGAACGGGTGGCCGCTGGCGCTGCGCTGCGGGCGCGGCTGGGCATTCCGGAGGGCGCGCGCGTGCTGGCTTCCCTCGCCAATCCCCGGCCACAAAAGCGGCTGGAACGGCTGCCTCCGGTGCTGGCACTGCTTCCGGATACACACCTCCTGCTGGCCGGTGCACCGGGGCTGGGACGCGAGGAACTGCTGGAGCCCGTGCAGCGGGCGGTCGCGGAGGCGGGAGTCGCAGACCGGGTCCACTGGCTGGGCACGCCGGACGATGTGCCGGCGGTGTTGGCGGCCAGTGATGCGCTGATTTCACTGAGTGGATGGGAGGGGCTGAGCCTCGCGCATCTGGAGGCGCTGGCGGCGGGGAAACCGGTGATCGCTACGGATGCGGGCGGCACCCGGGAGATCGCGGCGCGGCATCCCGGGATGCAGTTGCTGCCGCTGGAGGCCGCTGCGGAGGAAGTGGCGGAAGCTGTCAGGAACGCGGGAGGCTGCACACAGACCTTCCCGTTTCCCCGCTGTTTCACCCGTTACCAGATGGCCCGGCGGGCGTCGCGGATGTACCGTCGCCTGTTGAGGCCGCCGCCGCAGGAAACGCCGCGGAAGCGCCTCTGGCTGGTGACGAACAATTTTTCCACGGGCGGGGCGCAATCGAGTGCGCGGCGACTGCTAACCGAACTGGCGGCGGACCCGGGACTGGATATTCGGGCCGCTGTCATTCAGGAGGATCCCCGGCATCCCACGCCGGGACGCCGGGCGCTGGAGGCGGCGGGGATCAGGGTAACGGCGGTGCCTCCGCCGGAGGTCTGTGATGCGGCGGATGCCTGCTCGGCGCTGCTGGATGAAATGGACGCCGCGCCGCCGGATGCGGTGGTATTCTGGAATCTGATTACCAGTTACAAGATCATCCTGGCGGACTCTCTTCTGAACACCCGCGTGGTCGACGTGAGCCCTGGCGGGATGTATTACACATCGATGGACAGGTATTTTCTCAATCCGCGTCCGGATTGCCCATGCCGGAATTCGCAGGAATACGGGGCGCTGCTGGCGGGAATGGTGGTGAAGTATGAACGCGAAGCCGCGCAGGCGGAGGAATACCTGGGCCTGCCGGCGACGGTGATCCCTAACGGAATCGCCTTATCTTCGCTGGAGACCCGAAGGAAACGTCAGGACGGACCGTTGATCCTCGCCACCGCCGCGCGGTTGTCGCCTGACAAATGCCTGCACGAACTCCTCGCGGCTCTCCGGCTGGCGGCTCCGCAACTGCCGCCGTGGAAACTCCGCGTGGCGGGCGGAACCGAGCGCGACCACCAGGGCTACGACCGTGAACTCCGGCGCATGGCGCAGGGCCTTCCGGTGGAATGGTGCGGCGTGCTGCCGGACACGCGGGCCTTTCTGGAATCCGCGGATGTCTTTGTCATGATCTCCGAGCCGCCCGGCTGTCCGAATGCTTCGCTCGAAGCGCTCGCTGCCGGATTGCCGGTGATCGCCACGGATGTGGGCGGTGCCTGTGAGCAGGTGGTGGACGGAGTGAGCGGCTTGTTAGTGCCTCCGGCGGATGCCGGTGAACTGAGCGCCGCGATTGTCAGGCTGGCAGGAGATGAAACGCTGCGCCGTCACTTGGGTGAGGCTGGCAGGCGCCACGTGCAGGCGCATTTTTCCATGGAACAAATGGTGAGCCGCTACCGGAGCGTGCTGCTGGGACCAGCGTGACAAATCCGCGGTCCGTCTCCTTACTTCATCAGCGCTACGCTCGCAGGCGTGGTGCCGAGGGCGTCTTCGCTGATGGGCCACTTGCCTTCCATATTCAGGGAATCGGGAGGTTCCCCGTGAATGCTGAAACCAGCCTGGGCATTCGTGTGATCTCCGTAGGCGAGAGGAACGACAGTGAACACCATGGCTTCGTCCTGCTGGCGCTGCACGTTCAGGAGGGAAGCGAACAGGCGGTGCTTGCCGGTCTGATCCGGCGTGTCGAGACGCAGGATATCGCCGGGCTGGAACTGATCCTTCGGCGGAGTCTTTGACGGAAGGATGTACTCGATGACCACGTTGCGGAATTCCTTTTCATCTTCGATCACGGCCACGGCCCGGGCGATGGTGCCGCAGGTGAAGACATCACTCCTGGTCAGGGGGCGCGCGTGGAGGACTTTGAACTGTCCGCGCACGTAGATGGGGCGCTCATCCTTGTAATTCGTGATGTAGGCCCGGTGCAGATCGCTGTTCGTCTGAGTGATGTTATCCTCCGAGAACCCAAAGAACTTCTGATACACATCACGGTGTGCCAGGGTTTTGCCGGAGGGCGCATCCTTTTCGGAGAAGGCTTTCAGCGGCTCCAGCTTGTGAAACTTTGTCAGGAGCTTGTAGTTGAACGGCTTTTCCGGGTGAGTGAAAACGTAGATGCAGAAGAACCACGAAAAGGTCGCCAGCCCGATCAGCAGGGTGATCGCGATCGACCACCAAAAAAGACCGCCATCGGTTTTTTTTACGACAGCAGAGGAGCGCGACCATGATCCGCGCGGGGAGTTCATGAATTCAACTCGAAGGGCCATTTGGTCGGTGGGTGTAGGGAATTGAAGAAGTGTGAGGAAAAGGCGGTCAGGCAGCTTTGTCCGCCGGTCCCGGCGGTGCAGTTGAGACACCGTCAGGGGCGGCGGGTTCAAAGGACGATCCGCAGCCGCAACTGCGAACCGCATTTGGATTGTGAATCTTGAAGCCCCGGTCTGCGAGCGTCTCGACATAGTCGACCTCGCAGTCCTTCAGGAAGCTCCGGCTGGCTGCGTCCACGAAGAAATGGACCCCGTCTTTTTCCACGATTTCATCCCCCTCCGCCGGCTGATCGATCTTCATGGCATACTGAAAACCGGCGCACCCTCCCTTTTCCACCATCAGGCGCAACCCTACCCCTGCTTCTGCTCTATCGTTGAGAAGTTCGCGTAGCTGGGTGGCAGCGCTGTCCGTGACACGGATCATTTTTCAGAATGGCATGATGGAGGTTTTAATAATTATAAGGTATCACTTCCGCACCGGGAAAGCCACGGAAATCTCTCTTGATGCTTACGAATTTTAGCCGGTCGTCCTTCCAGGCACAATGCAAAAGATTCAGGTTTTACCCGATGCCCTCGCCAGCCAGGTCGCTGCCGGGGAAGTAGTGGAACGCCCCTCCTCCGTCGTCAAGGAATTGGTTGAAAACTCGATCGATTCCGGAGCCCGGAGGATCGACATCCTCGTGCGCCTCGGAGGAACGGCTCTGATCAAGATCGTGGACGACGGATGCGGGATGGGCCGGGAGGATGCGGTGCTGAGTCTGGAACGGCATGCGACGAGCAAACTGCGCACCAAAGAGGACCTCGCCGCCATCACGACCATGGGATTCCGCGGAGAAGCCCTGCCGAGCATTGCCAGTGTCTCGCGTTTTACCCTGACCACCCGTGAACATGGGGCGCTCTCCGGGACGCAGGTGGTGGTGGATGGGGGCAAACTCCTGACCGTCTCTGACGCGGGGGAGGCGCCGGGGACGCAGATCGAGGTGCGGAATTTGTTCTACAATGTTCCCGCCCGGCGGAAATTCCTGCGTTCCGAGAATACGGAGTTCAGCCATATTGAGCAGCAGGTGCGGGTGCAGGCCCTGGCGCATCCGGAGATTGCCTTCAGTCTCACGAGGGACGAGCGCCTTCTTTTCCATCTGCCCGGGGGCGGAGGTCTCGGCGAACGCATCGCGGGCCTCGCCGGGGTGGAACTGGCCGGTCAACTCCTCGAGGTGCCGCGCCAGTCGGCGGGCGGAGTAACGGCCTTTGGGTTTATCGGGGAAGGGGGGACGCACCGCTCCAGCCGGGCGATGCTCTTCACCTTTCTCAATCGCCGTCCCGTGGAGAGCCCTGTTTTCAACTACGCGCTGCGCGGGGCCTATGCGGAGGCGCTGCCGCGCGGTCAGTGGCCGGTCGTGTTCCTGTTTATGGAAATCGATCCGCAGGAGGTCGATGTGAATGTTCACCCGGCCAAGCGGGAGGTGCGGTTTCGCGACGGCCTCGGTGTGCAGTCCTCCCTCATGGAAATGCTGAGCGGTGCGCTCCGGAAACGCCAGCCTGAACCCGGGCCCTCCCGGCTGGTGGCGGATGCTGTAGTTCGAGTGGAGCCGCCGCTTCCGCGGTGGAGCGCCCCGGCGCGGCAGCCGGTGCTGCCGGAGTATCTTCCGCGCACGGAGGCAGTCGTACCGCCGCCGGTCGACACGGTTCCCGCGGATCCTTCCGGCGGGACCGTGGAAGTGCCACCGCCCACCCTTCCGGAGCCGTCCGTTCCCCGTCCGCTCCCTTTTACCATTCTCAATCCCCTCGGGGATCACTACTGGCTCCTCAAGGGAGACGAGGGGCTGGTGGTTCTCGATCACCGGGCGGCGTGGGAGCGCATCCTTTTTGAAGAAGCCCGCGCCCGTGCCGTGTCCGGCGGGGTGGCCAGTCAGCAGCTCCTCACTCCCATTACGGTCGCCCTGAGTCCCCGGGAATATGATTTTCTGCGTCCGCACCTCAAGACGCTGCGCCTCATGGGAGTGGGCGCTGAGGACTTTGGCGTCAATACGGTGATCATCGACAGCCTCCCGCCGTTTTACACCGGCGATGGCGATGCGCCCGCGCTCATCAGTGCGCTCATTGCCGACCTCCAGCACGCCGGGGACCGCGCCCCGCAGCGGCGTCTTGACGATGAAGCCGTCGCCGCCGCTGTCGCCCGCCAGGCCGCCCGTCTCCAGCCTCCGGATACGGCGGAAAGCGTGACCCGGCTCACGATCCGCCTCCTCGCCTGCGATATGCCCTACTGCTGTCCGGAGGGGCGGCCCACGCTCATCCAGATCAGTTTCCAGGAACTCGCGAGGAAATTCGGAAAACGGTGAGGAAGGAAGCCCCGAATTGTCTTGCGCCGGCCGCCCCCGCTTTGCCATCATGAGCGCTAACGATGTCCCTCATGAACAGAATTTCCTTTTCCGGTGTCGTGGCGGTCGTTGTCAGTATGCTGACGGCACCGGCTCCTGGCGCGATCAACTATGGTTCTTTTGGCTCGACGTATGCCGAGAATTTTGACGGCCTGCCCAAGGACGCGCCCGCCGCCGCGAACATCGAAACCGTCTACACGAGCGGCTGGCAGGACGACACCACCACCGTTGCGGGCACGAGAGTCAGCGTGCCGGGCTGGTATCTTTACCATCCCCTGAGTCCCTCGGAAAACGGGTTCAATGACCATCAGCGTCTGCGCTTCGGACCCGGTGCCAATACGGGCTCGTTTTGGGCCTTCGGAAGCAGTGCCACCGTTACGGACATGGCGCTTGGCAGC
>DATAIE010000454.1:0-2312 GCA_036262875.1 Verrucomicrobiales bacterium | reverse complement strand
CGAACGGCGCGTCGCCCACCGCGTATTCCAGATACCCCGTGGCATGCCGCTGCAGCGGCTGCAGGATCGTGATCGCGTCGGGAGCGGGTCCCGTCACCACCGGGCTCCCCGCGAACACCGGCCCGGGTCCTGATCCGGCGGTGAACTGAGGAGCGGCGGGCGGCGGCGTTTGCGGTTCAGCCGCCGGAGCATTGACGAGCGAGGCGAGACTCAGCGAGCCTGACGTGGTGATAAAATGGCGGCGGTTCATGAGCCAGTTTGCAACTGCCTGCGGCCCGCTGCGACCCCCGCGACTCCGGTCCTCAGGCGGGAAAGAGAACCTGCTCTCCCTTCGTGGTCAAAATCAGCGCGATGCTGTCATGCATTTTGAGCAGGCGGTTCCAGAGAGTTTGTGGACTGAGAAGAACCGCGCGAACGAGCGCTCCAGCCTCCATGCTGGTCCGCGAGAATACGGATACGCTGTAGTTTGATCTCATGACTTTCCCTGTCCGTGGATGGATAACCGGTGCCGCCCGGTGGGCCCCGGCGGGGCTGCGGGCAAACCATGCCGGCAGGGTCGTCACGGCGGGGCGCAGCATGATCGCGGGCGGCGCGATGGGCTCTCCAGCCTTGCTTTCCGCGAGGGGCAGGGGATGCGGACCTTCGCCGCAGGTGCGCATTTCACCGTCCGCTTTCAGGGCGGCACGGGTGATTTCGCGCCGGCTGCTCAGATAGTCGATGGCCTTGTCCATGGCGAAGCCGGTCATCATTTCGCGGAGGCTCATCCGCAGCGGGCGGCGAAACCTCACATTGCAGTCGGGCAGCAGTTCGATGTCCTCCCAGCGCCCCGCCTCCGTCAGCCCGGTAAAGGCCTGATGACGTCCGGCGGGCCCGCCCGGCACCGTTTTCGGTCTTACCGTGATATCGAAGGCCCCCTCTGTTTCCCGGCTGAGCGTCACCGCCTTGATCAGCGCCTGATAAGTCCAGGGATGGACCCGCAGCGGAGCGATCCAGGAACAGTTGTTGAGGCGCGAAAGATCGCTGTCCTCTTCGTGGGGGCTCATAAGACGCTGCACAAAACGCGCAAGGTCCATGGCCTTGCCTGCCTCCCGGCGAAGGACTGCCTCCGGACAGGGGCCCTCCAGGGCGAGGTCCAGAAACGCACCGGCCCAGGGATGACGAATGGAGAGGCTGTTCATAGTGAGATGAGGTTGAATGTTCGATGTCAGGATTTCCGGCTGAGCTTCTGCAATTCTGTGTGGCCGGCGGTGAGATGCGCCACCCAGCGGGAAGGCTGCACGCCCTTCTCTTCAAAGAACGCCCGGCTGAAGTGAGAGAAACTCCGGTAGCCCACTTCCACCGCGGCCTCTGAGACATTGCACCGGCCCTCGGCGATGAGAGACGCGGCTTTTTCGATGCGCACCTTCCGCAGCCACAGGGAAAAAGTGAGGCCTTCCACCTGAGTGAAGGTGCGGCTGAGATAGTGCGGATTGCAGCCCGCGAGCACCGCGAGGTCTTCCATCGGCGGCGGCTCATCCAGGCGGGGGAGGACGGCGGCCTTCACCCGCTCGATGCGTTCCCGTGCCACCCGGCTGGTGCGGGAGACGATGGGGATCACCGCGGGCTGCTCAAAGATACGGCGCAGGAAAAACTCCGCGAGCCGCGCCCGGTCCAGCAGATGCCGGGCCTGCTCGCAAAGATGCGGTGCCATGAACGACTGAGCCCATACCCTGTCCGCCTGCGTCAGCGGCAGGGCGGTGACGGCCCGGCGGGCAAAGGGAGGGATGAGCAGCGGGTGCAGTTCCGGGGGAATTGCAGAGTGGGTGTCCCGCAGCGTGGCCGCGATCCACGCATCCGGAAAATGAAGGGACAGACATTCGTGGCGCTCCACGCCCGGCAGGCGGCGGGCCGTCAATCCCTCGTGAGGTCCCCGCAGCCAGAGCATGGCACCGGGCCGGAGAAGCTGCCGGTGCGCTCCCGCCCAGGAGAGCTCGGCCTCGCCGGAGAAATTCAGGAAAACGGCAAGTGAGCGGGGACGCAGGCATTCCGGCCAATTCAGGACACGGTCTGCCCCGTGCTGAATCCAGCAGCGGGAGGGCAGAGGTGTGTCCACAGTCATTTGGTCTTTAATTGAGATTGAGTCTCAATTGAAGGCTTTTCCACCGACTGCAACCGGTAACCGCCAGCGAATCGCCCCGCAGATAGCGCCGGGGTGTCATTCGCTGGCGCTGAAATGCGTTCCCGGGTCAAAAACGGATCCGGCCTCATCTTCCCGGCTCCCGGCCCTGATGCCTGGATGCGGCAGTCTTGCGGTGAAACGCGTTATCGCATCC
>DATAIE010000453.1:0-9031 GCA_036262875.1 Verrucomicrobiales bacterium | reverse complement strand
CGAAGTCCGGTTCTTCTCCGGCGGCCGCTGGCCGGAAGCCGCCAACGCCGGCGGCTCCAGCATGGAACTGCGCGATTCCCGATCCGACAACACCGCCGCTGAATCATGGGCGGCCAGCGACGAATCCGGCAAGGCGGCGTGGCAGACCTTTACATGGCGCGCGGCGAACAACGCCGCTGTTTCCGGTGAACCCACGCTCTGGCATGAACTGGACATCCTTCTCGCCGACGGCGCGGGCGAGTGCCTGCTCGATGATATCCGGGTCACCGATACCACTAACAATGCAAACCTCATCGCCAACGGAGACTTCAGCAGTGGCGCGGCGGGCTGGCGTTTGCTGGGAAATCACCGCACTTCTCTCGTTCAGGCGGAGCCCGGTAATCCGGGCAATCAAGTCCTTCACGTGATCGCGAGCGGGGCAGGGGAGTATCAGGGAAATCAGATCGAAGCCACTTTTGTATCGAATCAGGCCATGGTGGCGGGCCGTGAATACGAGATTTCCCTCCGCGCCCGCTGGCTGAGCGGAGCGGGCCGGCTCAATGTGCGTTCTTATTTCGACCGCCTTCCCCGCACGCATTTGCTGTCCGTGGTTCCCAATGGAGGCACGCCGGGAACTGTGAATTCGCGTGTCCTCGCCAACGCCGGGCCGGCATATCGCAATCTTTCACACACTCCCGTCATTCCTGCCGCCAATCAGCCGGTAAGTGTCAGTGCAGACATAACCGATCCGGATGGTGTCGCGGGGGCGGATCTGAAATATTCCGTGCAGGGAGGTGCCTGGCAGTCTGTCGCGATGACGTCCTTCAACGGCACGTGGACCGGCACCATTCCGGGACAAACTTCCGGCACGGTGCAGTTCTATATCGAGGGACGCGACACGCCCGGTGCGGTCAGCCAGTTTCCTGCGCGGGGCACACAATCCCGCGCGCTCTATGTGGTGCAGGACAATCAGGGGCCGGGCACGCTGCAAAAGGTGCGGCTCGTGATGACACCGGCGGACGCCACGTTCCTCCACACGGCCGTCAACACACTCAGCAACGAGGCCCTCGGCTGCACCGTGATTTTGAATAACAGCGAAGTCTTCTACGACTGCGGGGTGCGGCTCAAAGGGAGTTTTGTGGGACGCAACGTGGCCCGGGTGGGTTTCAATTTGCTCTTCCCGAGTGATCATCTTTTCCGCGGCGTGCATGACAAAGTGGCGGTGGACCGCAGCCAGCACACTGTCGTCGGCGGTGCGGGCGAGATTATTGCCAAACACATCGCGGCAAAAGCCGGAGGCATCCCGGCCATGTACGACGATCTCGCCACGTTCATTCATCCGCAGGGCACCTACACCAGCATGTGTCAGTTGCGGCTCACGGGCTTTGAAAAGGAATTCCTGGACACGGAATATCCGGACGGAGGCAACGGCACCATGATCGAGATGGAGGTCTTCCGCTGGAACCTCAACACCGTCGATGGAAATCCCGCCTCTCCGAAACTCCCGGGCAATGAAGGCGCGGGCACCGGTTATCTCAACATCGATCTCGGCGATTACGGCACCGACAAGGAGACCTACCGGTGGTTCATGCTTCAGGCCATGAACCGCGAGCGCGATGACTTCAGCCTCGTGGTGCCCTTCTGCCGGATGTTTGCCCTGAATGGCACGGCCTTCGACACCGAAGCCCGGCAGCGTCTCGACTACGATGAATTCCTTCGAACGCTGGCCTATCAGTCTCTGGTGGGTCCGGCCGACGCCATCTACACCGGTGGAGCCTCCCACAACTGCCGGTTTTATTTCCGTCCCCACGACGGCCGCGCGCTTTTCATGCCCTGGGACTGGGACAGTGCATGGCAGCGGGCCACCAATGCCAGCCTCATTGGCGGCGGGAACATTGCAAAGGTGGTCAATGTCACCCAGGATGCCACGCGCCGGTACTACAACCACCTCTACGACATCATCCAGTCGGCCTGCAATGCCGCCTATATGCAGCGCTGGACGCAACACTACGGTGTCGTGAGCGGGCAGGATTTCAGCAGCTTGCAAAGTTATATCGCGGCCCGTGCGAGCTTCGTCCTCAGTCAGTTGCCCACCGGTACCGCTTTTAGTGCCGCGGCAGGAACGGTGAACGCGAATGGCGCCGTGACTCTCACCGGCACCGCGCCCATCGGAGTGGCTTCCATTGAAATCAACGGTCTGTCCTACACTCCATTCTGGACCTCCACCACCGCCTGGAGTGTGACTGTGCCGCTCGCCTCCGGGAACAATACACTCAACCTCAAGGGACTCGCCCGGAATGGCGCGGCCGTTGCCGGATCCACTGCAACCGTAAACGTCAGCAACCCGAATGCCCCGGGCTGGCCCGCGCTCCGCATCAATGAATGGATGGCTAACAACAACGGCTCTGTGCTTGATCCTGCGGACGGCGAAAACGACGACTGGTTCGAACTGCACAATCCCACGGCCCAGCCTGTGAGTCTGGCCGGATGGAAACTCAGTGACACCTCCTCGAATCCGGGTCTCTACGTTATTCCGGCGGGATGGAGCATTCCCGCAAATGGCTACCTGCTCGTCTGGGCCGACAACCAGCCCGCACAGAATCCTGCCTCGCCACTCGCCACCAGTGCCCTGCACGCGGGTTTCAAACTGAACAACGGCGGGGAGTCCATTCTCCTGAGTGCTCCGGACGACCGTGAGATCGACCATGTCACCTTCGGTGATCAGTCCGGCGACTTGACGGAGGGCCGTTATCCCGACAGCGGCGCGGCGGTTTTCAATCTCACCGTCCCGTCCCCCGGCACCGCGAATGTCCTCGCCGCTTTCACACTGGCGGATCTCTTCTCACCCTCTCCGCAGTTGAAAATTTCCACCACTCCGGGCTGGACCTATCAACTCGAATCCAGTCCGGATATGGCCGCATGGCTTTCCTTTGGCCCTCCGGTCCTCGCCAGCGGGACGGAGACGACGTTCCCCGCGCCTGCTTCAGGCTCCCGTCGATTTGTCAGGGTCAAAGTCAGCCGCTGATCATCGAACGGCCTTATCCCGGCGCCGTAAGATTCTGCGCCTCACTTGCATTTTTGAAAATCCATGTCACCCTTGTTTGTCGCCATGACTATCAAATGCAGCAACTGAGTGCCTGAGTACGCGCCCCGCGGAGAGCGGAAGCGCGCTTCAGGTCTGCTGTCGAAGAGCAAACGCCCGCCGGGAGGCCGGACCAGCCGCACGAACGACTGCGGCGCAGGATTCAGAGGTTTAGCGAACCATGCCTGTCACCGCCTCCTCCCCTCCGGCCGTCAGGGCGTGCGGCCATTGACCCATCCGGAACCGCTCTGCCGTGCAGACTGCGGCAGACGGTTTCCCTTTGCCAGACCTCTTGTTATGAAAACGACCACCAACACCACCCTGCGGCGCAATCTCGGCATCATCGCGCACGTTGATGCCGGCAAGACGACCGTCACCGAGCGGGTGCTGTTTTATACCGGACGCATCCACCGCACCGGCGATGTGCACACCGGCGACACCACCATGGACTTTGATCCCGAGGAACAAAAACACGGGATTACCATCAATGCCGCGGCTACGACCGTTCAATGGAGGGATCATGCCCTCACGATCATCGATACTCCCGGACACGTGGACTTCAGCATCGAAGTCCGCCGTGCCCTGCGCGTGCTGGATGGCGCGGTCGTTGTTTTTGACGGCGTCGCGGGCGTGGAGCCGCAGACGGAAACGAACTGGCGTCTCGCCAACGAATATGCCGTGCCTCGCATCGGCTTTATCAATAAGCTCGACCGGCGCGGTGCGGACTTCGCCCGTGTTTGTCAGGAAATCGAAACGCGCCTGCACACCAAGGTGCTTCCGCTCCAGCTTCCGCTCGGTGCGGAGGAGAACTTCGCGGGCGTCATCGATGTCCTCCGCGGCGTCGTGCTGCGCTGGACGGACCCCGACGGACTCGTCATCGTGGAGGAACCGGTGCCCGCAGAAATGCAGGTGGCCGTCGCCATGGCGCGTCAGCGCATTGTGGAACTCGCGGTCGAGCAGGACGACTCCAGTGTGGACCGCTATTTGTCCGGCCAGGCGATTGGACGCGATGAACTTCGCGCGCTCATACGCCGGGGTACCCTCGCCCGCGCCTTCGTGCCGGTGCTCTGCGGTTCCGCGCTGAAGAAGCGCGGTGTGCAGCCGCTGCTGGACGCGATGGTGGACTATCTGCCTGCGCCGGAGGACCGCCCGCTGCCGGAGAATGTGCCCGCGAATACACTCGCGGCGCTCGTCTTCAAGATCGCGGAGAACAGTTCTTTTGGCGCGCAGACGATCGTCCGTGTTTACAGCGGCAGTCTGAAGCCAGGGGAAAGTGTGGAGAATGCGCGCACCGGTGAAACGGAGCGCGTAAGCCGCCTGTTCCGCCTGCATGCCGACCGCGTGGAGGAGATCGCCTCTGCCGTTACCGGTGATATCGTCGCCCTCACGGGTCTGAAGCAAACGCAGACCGGCGATACGCTGCGCCCGCGGAACTCGGAGACGGTGCTGGAAAACATCACCATTCCCGAGCCCGTGGCCACGCAGTCCATCGAAGCCGACAACCGCGAACACCGCGAGCGCCTGGGGGCCGCGCTGACCCGCATGGTGCGCTCGGACCCCACGCTGCATCTCAAAGTGGATCCGGAAACCGGCCAGATGGTGGTCAGCGGCATGGGTGAACTGCATCTTTCCATGTTGAAGGAAAAGCTGGAGCGTCAGCTCGGCGGACCTGTCAGGATGGGAAGACCGCAGGTGGCTCTGCGCGAGACCATTACCCGTCCCGCGGAGATCGCATGGCGCCACCGCAAACAGGGCGGAGGACCGGGCCAGTTCGCGGACCTGACGCTGCGCATCGAGCCTCTGGAGCGGGGCGCGGGCATTGAGTTCGTCAGCCGGATCACCGGCGGTGCCATCCCGGCGGAGTTCATCCCCGCGGTGGAGCAGGGCGTTCGTGCGCGGGCTGCCGCCGGTCTTCTGACGGGCGCTCCCGTTACGGACTTCCGCGCGCTGCTGCTGGATGGAAAAACCCACCCCAACGACAGCTCTGCGCTCGCTTTCCAGATCGCCGCGCGCGATGCCATGGAAGCTGCGCTGCGGGAAGCCGCCTGCGTGGTGCTCCAGCCCGTGATGCGCCTGAAAGTAACCGCTCCGGACGACCATACCGGCGATGTCATCGGCGACCTCACCCGCCGCCGGGCACTCATCACGGGGCACGACTCCGCCGGAGGGGCCGCCACCATCCACGCCCGCGCACCGCTGGCGGGACTCTTCGGTTATATCGGTGACCTGAGATCCCTCACGAGCGGACGCGCAGGCTTCACGATGGAGTTTGACGGCTACGAAGCGGTCTGAAGAAAAGCCCCGCGGTATCCTGATTCTGTCAGGGTGCCGCGGGGTGAATCGTTTGCACACATGTTGCCGGCGACACCGAATGCCGGTGAAGCCGGTGAATCCGCAGGTGCGAATCTCTTCGTGGTGGACACCCGGCGGCTTTTTTGATAGTGACGACGGCGCAACCAAGCCCTTCATGAAAACTCTCTCCTTCGCCGTCACCGGCCTTTTGCTCGCCGCTGCCGCTCTCCCCGCCGCCACCGTCGATACGGCTGACAATACCAGCACAGGAGGGGACGGAAAAACCTCTCTCCTGGAGGCCCTGACAAATCTCACCGACAATGAAACCATTTCCTTTGCCATTCCCGGGCCAGGACCGCACTACATCGTGACTCCGGAGGGAGGATACCCGCTCATCACCAAAAGCGCAGTATTCATCGACGGATACTCGCAGCCCGGTGCTGCGGCCAATACAGCGGGAATCCGGCAGCCGAATAATGCGCATCTGGACATCGTCCTCGACAGCCGTACGGAAACTCCCGGAAAGCGCCGGACGGTGATCGATTACGACGGCTTCAGCACCACGGAGAGTTGTGTGCTCGGGCTGCTGGATGCTCAGGGCGTGCGCATCCGGGGTCTGGCCTTCATTGGAGTCGCCGGTTCCGACAGTGACAGCGATCCGTATGTCTATAATATCGCTCTCATTCGAAACTCGTCAGGTTCGAAAATCCAGGGATGCTGGTTCGGGCTCGATCCGTCGATCACGAGTTGGACGCCAGGAGCGAACGGTGCCGTCGCGGGCGTCTACGGGGCCCGCAGTGCGGTGGCATCCTTCAAAGGTGACGGGTTTAGCAGCATCGGGCTCATCTTTGGCAATGACGGCGACGGGAATGGCGACCGGGGAGAGTTCAATCTCTGCATGGCGCAGCGGCTGGCCATTCACCTCCAGACACCCGCAGTGCGTGTTTCGGGTAACTGGATCAACGTTTTTCCGGATGGCTCGATGCTTCGACCGGATTCTCAGGGGTTGACGCTTGAGGATGGCACGATGGAAGCGATCGAAAACGGAGACGGCACCGGTATGGTCATCGGGACCGACGGTAATGGCTCCGGCGATGCCGATGAGGGAAACATCATCGGGCCGGTGATCTACGACACCGTGGCGGAATTTTGGGGTACCGCGCCCGGAATCGTTTTCGCGGGAAATTCCGTCGGCGTCAGCCTCGATGGTTTTCCGGCTTTCAGTCTGCCGGGTACGAGCTTTGTCTCTGTGCGCAAAAATTCCAGTGTGAGGATCGGAGGGAAGCACGACACGCCAGGCAATACGAATGAGGCCAACCACATCCACGGCATCGGGGCGTCGTTCATCTCGTGGCACGGCAGTAACAATGACGCGGGAGCAAAGGCCGCCACCATCAGCCTGCGTGGAAACGAGTTGATCAATAACTATGGCGGAATTCCGCTGGACTCCAGTGCGCCGGTGCAAGCCTCCCGCGCCTATGAGGACGTCATGGCGGATCCTTTTGTCACTGCCGTCACACTGGACCCTGCGTCCACCACCACATCGCTCCAGGGCACCGTACCGCCGGCACTGGTCTCTGCTGCCGTTACAGGTCCGGTGATCGACGTTTACATTGCCGATGCATCCGGGCTCTATCAAACACCCGCGGCTCCCCAGGGGCGCTCGTATCTCGGCAGTTATGTCGTCGACGGTCCCGGGGATAGCAATCCGGCACCCGGCATCTTCTCGGTTAACGTAGCATCGCTCAACCTGACGGCTGCCGAGCTGGCGCGCGTCACCATTACGGCCAACTACACGCTTTCGGGAGTGCAGGATGTCACCACTTCGTTTTCGCCCATTCTCGGCACGGTGGTGGTGCCGCCGGCTCTCGGCGGATTCGACGTCACCCCCAGTGCCGGCGGAGTGCTGCTCCAGTGGACTGGAGGGACACCTCCCTTCCGGGTGGAGTCCGCCACGGACCCGGCAGGACCATGGGCTGCGCTAACGACTACCGGGGCTCAATCCCACGCCGCTTCGCTGAACGGTCCCCGCCGGTTCTATCGGGTCCGGGAAGACGCGCCGCCGAGGTAATCGATCTGCCGTTGCAGATTCAGCGGGGATCATGGAAAGATCGCAAGGCGCACGCAACCCTGCGCCGGCCACCTGTATGAATCGTATCACTTTGCCGCTGCTGGCGACTTGTCTCGGCCTGGGTGCCTGGGCGGCGTGGGAACATATTCAGCGTGTCGGCCTGGAGGGGCGACTGGCCGATATGGAGTCTGTCGCCACAGCGCGTGATATTCGCGGGCAGAGAGAGCACTCGGATCTGGTGAACCAGGTAAAGAACCTCAGGAAAGAGGTGGAGACCCAGAAGGCGGCGGTGGCCGCTGCTGATGCTAAAGCCTCTCCTGTTTCCACTGGAAAGAAGAAGGACCCAGGCGCCGACATGGCGGCCAACCTCGCAAACATGATGTCCGATCCGAAGATGCGGGACGTCATGAAGTCCCAGGCAAGGATGGGAATCGATATGATTTACCGGGATCTTTATGACCTGCTGGATCTGAAGGAGCCGCAGCGGTCAAAGTTCGAGAAACTGATCACGGACAAAGCCACCATTGGCATGGAGGCCGGCTTCGCGATGATGGACGGCACCAAAACGGCGGAGGATAAGAAAAGGGCGGCGGAAGAGGTCAAAGCGAAGACAGCCGAGGTCGAGCAGCAAATCAAAGATCTGCTCGGCAAAGAGGACTATGATAAGGTGAAGCGGTATGAAGACTCGACGCTGGAGCGCATGCAACTCAAGACCTTTAACAACATGCTGACCTCCAAAGAACTGGCCATGGATGAGGGCACGGAGGCGAAACTGATGGACGTTATGTATCAGGAGCGGGAGAAGTTCCCCTTTGCGAGCAGTTATGTCGATCAGCGGAATCCTGACATCGGTCGTTTCACCGCGGAGAACAGCGCCAGGTTCAACGAGGAGTACGGGCAGCTCAACGAGCGGATCGTCTCCCGGGCCGCCGGCATTCTTACCGCGCCGCAACTGGAGGTTTTCCGTCAAAGTCAGGAGCAGCAGATGAACATGGTCAAAATGCAGATGGAGATGGGCGCCCGGATGTTTGGCGGAAAGGGCAAATAGAGGCGCGACGGCAGAGTGGTATTTTCGATTTCCCGGCGACTGAAACGGTGCCTGGATGCAGCATGGGGAATTCCGGCAACGAGATGATCAGTTTCGAAAAAGAGTACGGCCGCGTGCTTCTTGCTCTTCGGGTGACGGCTACGGTTTCGATTTTGCTCAGCAGCACATGGTGTGGATACCAGCACCACAATCTGCGAGGAGCGCGCGAAGTCTTTGAGAACATGGTGGAAGGCGGAATGAGTGCCATGCCGGCATTCACCCGGGCCGCCTTCGAATACGAATCCATGCTCAGCGTCGGAGCAGCCCTCTGTGCGCTGATTTGTTTGGCTTTGGTGTGGGTGTGCGGGAGACGGCTCTCCACGGTCATCTATGCCGGCCTCGCAGGTGCGGTGGTTCCTTTACTGACGGGATTCTATTTCAGTATCGCTTTCAGCGGACCGTTGCAGGAGGTCATCACGAAATTCCACAGGTGAGGCTGCAAACCGGGAGCGCCAGAGCCGCCTTGCCCAGGAAGGGCACTGCCGTATTTTCGGAACTCCTCATGAAACCGACTTTTCTC
>DATAIE010000452.1:0-12302 GCA_036262875.1 Verrucomicrobiales bacterium | reverse complement strand
CAATATCGCGTTTCCAAGGGCGATAAAATCGACGTGTAAAAGCTCGACGGCGATGTGGGTTCCAGCATCAGCATCGGTGACGTGCTCTTCTACGGAGACGGCAGCGATCTGCGTATCGGCGACCCGAAACTGTCCGGCGCTTCGGTGAGTGCCAAAGTCGTTGACCAGTTCCGCGCGGACAAGGTTATCAACTTCAAATACAAGCGCCGGAAAGGTTATCACCGCACCAAAGGCCACCGCCGCCAGATGACCCGCCTCCAGATCGAGGCCATCAATCTCTAATTTCCACCCTTACCCCCACCTCCGTCATGGCACACAAGAAAGGTCAAGGCTCCGTCAAGAACGGTCGCGACAGCCAGAGCAAACGTCTCGGCGTCAAGAAATTCGGCGGCCAGCAGGTCATCGCCGGCAACATCATTATCCGCCAGCGCGGCACCAAGTGGATTCCTGGTCGCGGCGTGGGCCTCGGCAGGGATTACACCATCTTCGCTGTCACCGACGGCACCGTTCGCTTTGACCGCGAAGGCCGCCGCGTGAACGTGGACGAAGTCCTCTCCGCTTAAGATTTTGCCGCCCCGGGCGGCTGACAGATTCCCTTCATTGGTTTGGAGTGATTCGAAAACAGACGGTCCTGTGAGTGCAGGCCGTCTGTTTTCATTGTACGGCATGGGCTGAAACGACAACTGCCCGCGAAGAAGTGATCTCCGCGGGCAGCCGGTTTTGGGGTTTTAGGGATCCGGAAGCGGGCCGGATTTATCGGGGAACGACGGTAGTGGTTTTCTTCCGCACCACGACTTTGCTGGCTACGAGCGCATCGCCGTCCCTCGTGTAGTAGACGGTCACGGGCAGTCCTGATTTGACGACATCGATCGTCACCGGTTCACCGGCCTCATCCACATAGGTGGTGGTCTTTGTGAATGAGTAGGCAACGGGTTCCGTATTTGTCTCCGTGCGGATAAGGAGGCGGTTGTCCGCGATTTCGCTCACCGTGCCCATGGAGGAGGTGGTCGTGGTTTTGGTGGTTTCCGTGCGGGTGGCCGGCGCGGTGCCCGTCACTTTCTTCACCACGACTTTCGATGCCACCATGCCGTCACCGTCCTTTGTATAATACACTGTCACGGGGAGGCCGGATTTGACGATCTTCATCGACACGGGATTGCCGGATTCGTCCACGTATTTGGTCGTCTTCGTGTAGCGGTAGCGGACGGGCTCGCGGGAGGACTCCGTTCGAATCACGAGTGCGTTGTCGCCAAATTCGTTGATGGTGCCCGTCGTGGTGGTCGTTTTCGTTTCGGTGATTTGGCCGGGAGTGGTCTGCGTCCTTTTCCTGACGATCACCTTTTTGGCGACGAGCCCGGTATCGGCCTTTTCATACTGAATCGTTACCGGCAGGCCGGACTTCACCGTTTCAATGGAGACAGGGGCACCCGCTTCATCCACGTAGGTGGTGGATTTTGAGAAGGAATAAGTCACCGGGTCTTCGGAGGTCTCGGTGTGAATGACGATCCGGTTTTCGCCGAACTCATTGATCGTCCCGCTGGTCGTCGTCGTGGTGGTTTCCGTATCTCCTCCCGTGGATTCCTCCACTGTTTCCTTGACGATCTGTTGAGCCATTGCCGGCAGGGCGAAGACGACAGCGAGGGATGCTGTCCGGATGAAGGCGGGAATATTCGATTTCATTGTTGTGTAGTGGGTTTTGGGGTTTGGCGCCGGAATCATGGAACAGGCACGAGCCGGCGCGCTGGAGTAGCCTCGTGGCATCCTGGTCCCGTGTGATGCACACCCCGGGCCGCGGGCTTTCAGGGGAGCCTGCATGGCACGGAGCCACCCGGGAACCCGCGCGTCATGCCGAATGCACGCATCCATCGCGCAGTTTCCCGTTGCCACTCTGCTCTCCCGCAGCAGGTGAAAGTTGATGAATTTTTCTGAGATCACCGAAGCTTTGCGGAACGGCCAATCGCTCAATGCGGAGGCGGTGGAAGCGGCGGCCGCCTTTCTCCTCGATGCAGCGGAGGACTCTGAACGAAAAGCCGCCCTGTTGCGGGCGTTGTCAGCGAAGGGGGAGACGGCGGAGGAGATCGCCGCTTTTGTGAAGGTGTTCCTGCGCCACGCGGTGAGACCGGCCCTGGATTTGACGACGATGGACCGGCCCGTGATGGACGTCTGCGGGACGGGCGGGGACAGGTTGAATTTGTTTAATATCTCCACCGCCAGTATGTTCGTTCTGGCGGCCGGAGGCGTGGCGGTGGTGAAGCACGGCAACCGGGGGATCACCTCGCAAAGCGGCGGTGCCGACGTGCTGGAGAAGCTGGGAATTTCCGTCAATCTCCCGCCGGACCGGTTTGCGGCCTGCGTTCAGGAGCACGGGGCCGGGTTTATGCTGGCGACCGGCTATCATCCGGCATTCAGGGCCGTGGCGTCTGCCCGGTCGCTGTTGGCGGATGAGGGAGTTCGCACGATCTTTAATCTCATCGGACCCCTGCTCAATCCGGTGCAGCCGCCCTTCCAGCTCGTGGGCGTGTATGATCCCGCGCTGCCTGGTGTGTATGCGGAAATCATGCGTCAGTTGGGACGGCAGCGGGCCTGGGCGGTCCACGGCACCGTGCCGGGCGGTCCGGGAATGGACGAGGTTTCCATCCTGGGGCCCACTCACATTGTGTCTCTTTCCGGCGGGGAAATCACTGAGATGACGGAGAGCGTCCCGCTTCCCGCGCCAGCCCTGGAGGAATTGAAAGGAGGGAACGCTCACACCAACGCCGCCATCATCGAGGGCATTCTTTCCGGAGAGGTGCGGGGGGCAAAACGGGATATCGTCCTGGCAAACGCCGCCGCTGGATTCCGGGTGGCCGGTCTGGAGACATTCTGGCCGGAAGCCATCGAACGCGCGGAGGCCGCGCTGGACAGCGGGCTGGCGCTCAGGGTGCTGACCGGTCTCCGGGCTTTCTCCAACGCGACTGCCTGATCTCCTGCCATGCTGCGTTTCGCCCCGGTCCTCGGCTGCCTTTTTATGATCGCGTGTTCCTCTCCGCGGGGAGCCGGGGTGACCCGCGCCGATTGCCTCGCCATTGCGGAATCCTACCGGGCGCACCGGTGGCATCCGGGGCCGGCGAATATTCTTCATGGCCCCGATCCGGACGGCGTTCAGGTAGACACGCCGGATACAAGTTATCAAAAACCAGGGGCCGTGGCGGGCTGGTGGGTGCCGGGACAGGTGAATGAGGGAGTGCCCTATCAATGGGGAGGTTTCGCCACGCTGGAACAATTCGATCAGGAAATCGCCGCCGGGAAAGCCGCCGGGGATGTATATACTCAGGAAAAACGCCGGCTCCTGGACGCTGCCGTCAGCCGCCATGCGACGGGAATCGATTGCAGCGGATTCATCTCGCGCTGCTGGCGATTGCCCCACTCGTATTCGACGAGAGAACTGGCCGGGCTTTGCACGCCCCTGCCTTCCTGGGAGGCCCTCCAGCCGGGTGACATCCTGAACATCTGGAACAGCCACGCGATCCTGTTCGGAGGGTGGGAGGATGCCGGCCACCGGCGTCTGATCGGCTATGAGGCCGGGGTGCCGCCTCACTGGCTCGTGGTGCGTCATCCCATCGAAACGGAGAAGCTCAAGGGACTGGGATTCACTCCGCTGCGGTACCGCCGGATGCGTTAGGGGCTTTGGACCCGGCAGGTCCATGCATCTTCCTAACACCCATAGGCGAGCACGGTGAGCAGGTATCTCAGTTCCTCCTCCACCTCGTCGGCAGAGGCGACGGTGGCGGCTACTTCGTGGCGGAGGGCATCGGCCAGCCGCCGGCGGGCACGGTGGATTTCAACTCTTATCTGATCTTCATTCACACCGGCGGACAGCCCGATGGCGGCATAAGGTTCCTGCGCCCCGGTGGAGGCGAGCGAGGGTTTGATAAGATCGAACATGGCCTGCCTTCCGCGGGAGGTATAACGATCGCGCAGCGAAGCCATGGCCCGCTCCATGACGGTCAACGCCCACTCCCGGTCGTAGGTTTGATCCGGAGGAGCCCCGTGAGACGGCTGTTCTCTCTCTGCGATGCTCTCCCATGCCACGTGCTCATGGGTTCCGCCCCGCTTGAGGCATTTCCCGTTGCGGCGGCGGTTGGAGAGAAAATGCCTGACGCTTTGCCGGATGTATCCGCGCAGCCGTCCGCGCTCCGGGTCCGCCCGCTGGATCAGGCCGCCCATCATGAATTCCGCCACGAACTCCTGGGCCATGTCCTCCGCCTCCTCTTTGCCCAGACCCAGCGCCCTGAGGTAACCGTAGATCGCCGGCCAGTACTGGCGGCACAAATCCTCCAGGGCGCGCGCCGCTGTGTCCGCATCCCTGCAGTTGCCATTCAAAACGTTCGCCCATGCCATTTCAGGAAAAGGCACCCTTCCGCCAGCGGCAGAGTTAGGATTCACAATGAATGGTGAAGGTTAAGGGCGGGAACCACTTGACCTTCCGAGAATAGCACCCTTCCCGTCTGAAAAGCAAGCCGTGCCGCAGGCTGCCTTGCACGGCGCTCAAAATAATACTGGACTATTTCCAGCGGCAGCTTTCAGCCTGTTGTCAGGAGTACGCAAACGGCGGCGGTGTTTGACGACGAAAGGATTCCCTAACGAACAGTCACCCGGTAGCGCACGAAGACCCGCTCGCCCGCCGCTCCGGTGAGGAAGAGGTGAGCGCCTCCGGTGCCGGTGTCCGGGATGGCTGTCCACGTTCCGGGCAGCAGCGAGGGGCTCCATTCCGCGCTGTACATCAGGAGAGAGTCGAGACCGGGGGGCGCGGTGAAGGAGGCGGTCAGATATGGGCCGCTGCGCTGGAAGGCAGGCAGTTGAACGCTGCGTCCGTCCACCGGGGAAAGACCGAAAGCGAACTCCGCGAAATTCGTTAGTCCATCGTGGTCGGGATCGGCATCGTCGGCGGCGTCGCCCGCGTTTGCAGAGGAGTTGAAATACTGCACGCGCCACCGTTCGTTGAGCGGCGTCAGGGGCTCGACGGTCTCGATGACGGAAAGGCGGGAGCGTGCCTGGGCGCGCAGGCTGCCGGATGCGGGCAGGCTGAGGCCCGTCAACTCCCAGCCGCCTTCGATGCGCGTGGCGGTACCCAGAGCCGTCCAGCCGGAGGAACCGGGAGGGCGGACGTCGAAGGTCACATCACTCACCTCCGGTGCGCTCCCGCCGCGCATCCAGCGCACGGCGGAAGGTCCCGTCGCTTTCAGCGAGGAATACGCGGGATCATTGTCCAGCCGTGCGAGGCCATTGCGGGAGCCGCCCGCCAGCACAAAAAACTGACCTCCCATTAACAGCTTTCCGTCACCCTGCTGCGCCAGGCGGAAAACGGGCAGATTGGGAAGGGGTCTGAACTCTGCAACAATCGATCCATTAGGATAAAACTGGGCGATACCGTCATTCAGCGGAGCGCCAAAACCGTGAAAAGCCCCCGCGGCGGCGATCCTGCCGTCCACCTGGATGCCTATATCGTTGACGTCTCCGCTGCCCTGCACCGTCAGCAGCGGTTCAACGGTTCCGTTAGGAAAAAAGCGCCGGAAATTACCCGCAAAATGTCCCCCCGCCAGGATCATTCCGTCCGCCTGCACCGCCAGGCACATCACGTAATCCCCCGCTGCGAACGGATAGGCGAAGACGGTGCCATCCGGTGTTCCGTCAGCGTTGAAGCGCTCAACGGGGCTGTGCCGGGGTGAAAACTCAAAACGCCCGCCTGCGATGACTTTCCCGTCCGGCTGGAGGGCGAGACAGAGGACCTCTTCATTGAGCACCGGATGGAAGTCCGGCTCTTCCGCGCCGCCGGCTGAGAGGCGGACGAGGCTGCGCGGACTGGTCTCTCCCGGCAGCGTGAAGCGCCCTCCGATGAGGATTCCGCCGTCCGGCTGCACGGCGATGCAGTTGACCCTGGAATTCGCGGTGCTGATGAAATCACGGTCGATGGTGCCGTCGGGATAAACGCGCGCAATCCCCGGAGACAGATGCCCCTCCACACGGTCAAACTCGCCGCCGATCAGAATTTTGCCGTCCTTCTGCACCGCGAGGCACGAAGGAAGGCCGTGGATGGCCGGGACGAAGAAGAAGTTGTTAGTGGTTCCGTCCGCGTTGAAGTTTCTGATCCCGTCGGTGCCGATCGTGATGATTCTGCCGTTTGGCTGAAGCGCCAGGCGGGTGGTGAAGCCCACCTGTGCGGGGACAAAGGCGGGGTCCAGGCGGCCCGGCGGCCCAGGCTTGAGCGTGATGTCGTAGGAATTCAGGGAGCCCCCGGCATTGCTGGGCAGATGAAGCGTGGCAGTCTGAGCTCCGGTGAAGAGGGAATGGTGCCGCAGCGTGAAACCAGTGCTTCCTCCCGGCGGCACCGTGCCCGCCGGTGGAGAAACGATTTCAAAAGAGCTGCTGTGCTGACCGTCCAGCAGTATGGAATGCAAATACAGGTCCGCCACGCCGGGGTTGCGCACTGTGAACGTGAAGTCGGAGGAACTGCCCGCCGGCGTGAGCGGGAGATTCAAAAAACCGCCGTCCGGAAGAAAAGTACCCGGGGGATACTCGATCACGACGGACGGAAGAGAGCTTGCGGTGAGGACGATGTTGCAGGGATTGGAATGATTGCCCGCGTTGCTGGTGATATGCAGGACGGCGGATTTCACGCCAGCCCTGGTGGAGGTATACTGCACACGGAGCGCCACCGCTTCTCCGGGCAGCAGGGTGGTGCCGCCGGCGGGAGACAGTAAGGTGAACTCCGCGGCGTCCGGCCCGTCGACCGTGAGGGACTCCAGGGTGAGGATGGCCGCACCCGTGGTGCTGTTCTGGATGAGGCCCTCCAGGGTTAAGGTAATGTCCTGCGCCAGATTGCCAAAATCCAGCGTTCCCTCCTCCGGGATGGGAGCGCCGCCCGGATCTTTGATAAGGATGTCCGCGGGCCAGCCTGTGCCACTGGCGGGCCCCGCGGCGCGCAGGTAGTTCAAGTCGCCGGTGTCTTCGTCCAGCCACACGAGCGCCGCCGCGCCGGACACCGGAAGCAGCGTGACGGACAGCCGCGCCATCACGCCGCTCACCACGGTGGCGGGCATTTCCCATGCCGCCACAGTGGCTCCCTCCGCATCGAGAGCGGAGAGGTAGCCGATGAAGGAGCCAGGCTGCGGATCATAGAAAGCGATGGCCGGCTTTCCGCCGATGAGAGCGAGTGAGGTAAACGCGCCCCCGTGCCCCGGTGGTGTGAGGGGCAGCGCGTCCTTCCATGTCATGCCGCCGGCATCCGCTGCGCGGGAGCAGGCCAGCCTGCCGGAATCCGCATCGAAATAGGTGATGACGGGGAGTCCGTTCACTTCCTCAAGAGAGGAGGGATGCCGGTTGTTGAACGATCTTACTCCGGCGACCCGCCTCCTCGACGGCCACGAGGCGCCCGCCTGGTCCAGGGCGCGGAGATACCAGACTTCATCAGCGTTCGTATACACCATCGCAGGGCGGCCTGCGATGACCCGGAGGTCGGGCACGAACGGAAATTGAACCGGATCGATCACGGCCGGAGAACCCCATGCCGAGCCGTCAGGGTCCGCGGCGCGGAAATAATGGAGGCCAATGCCCGTCATATCGATATAACAAACCGCCGGCCGCCCATCGACGATCTCGGCATCGAACACCCACGGGATGTCGCCGCCGGTGTTGAGAAACTGAGGAATTCCCCATGCCGCCCCGGCGGGATCCAGCGCCCTGACAAATTTCAGCCTTCCCGGCGCGTCCTCACTGTAACAAATGGCGGGATTTCCATTGGCAATGAAAAGGTGGAGATGCCCTCCGGATGCCGTTTGGCTGTCCACGGTGACCGGCGGACCCCATGACCCGCCGGTCTCATCCTTCGCGCGAACAAACTTCACCCCGGGGAATTCCGAACTGGACCACGCGATGGCGGGCCGTCCCGCCACGATGGCGGGTGAGGCGTCCCCCTGGCCAATGGGACCGCTCCCCGCGGCGACCGGCAGCGCCTTTGCAAGGGGCGGGAGACCCGCCAGTCCGGAGCAAAGGCACAGGACAAAGCGGAGGGGACACCGGAGAAAGTTCATGGGACGGCCTGCGGGCCGGGCGGGGCCGCGCGTGCCGCAAATCTAGCACCGGAGGGCGGGGCGGTGGCAAGCTTCAAAATGGAAGCCGGCCTCAGAGACCGTCCGTCATTTCACTTTAGCGTCGAAGGATTCCGTAAAGCTGTTGAAGTGCAGCTTGCCGGAGGAGAACTCTGAGAGATTGACCAGAAAAGCGGTCTCGGCCTTTTGGGGAGCGCCGCTGTAGAGAACCAGGCAGGAGTTGCCGGAAGCCTTGGCCCAGTCCCATGAGCCCCACGAAGATCCTTTGGATTTCACGGTGCCGTCGGGCAGGAATTCCCAGGTGCGTTGTTTGTTGTCCAGGAACACCTTGCCGCGGAAGGTGTCGGCCTCGCGCAGCACTTTGGCAGGGGCGGCCTGCGTGCCCGTGGCGCGGAGCGCAGCGGCCCGGGCAAGCATGAGCTTTGCGGTTTCGGGTTCGCTGGTCTTCGCTTTGGCCACCAGCCAGACGGCCACCCGCTCGCGCTTCTCGCGGGTTTGCTTGAGAGTGTTGGTCCGCACTTTGGCTTCATTCGCGCGGGCGGCGGTGAGGATGCGGCTGCTTTCCATGGGCGGCGGTGCGTCGCCCTCCTCTGTCTGGCCTTTGGCCAGGGTCCAGTGATCGTTCAAATTGAAAGCCTCGATCGTGGGCGGCTTGCCGGGTTTGACGATCAGGCGCATCACGTCGACGTAATCGCGCGAGGCGTAGTCGACGATGGCGATGCGGTTACTGCTGTTCAGCCAGTGCCATGAACCTTTCGACCAGTTCGTTTTGATGCTCCCGTCCCGATAGAACCAGCGGCTGTCGCGGCCTTTCCTCTTTTCATAAATCCACTCACCGGGCAGTTCGTCGCCGGTGCCGGCGAGGGGGAGTTCGATGTCCGGTTTGAGGCCCTCGATGTTTTTCGCCGAGACAATAAGCGCGGTCTTTGCAGGCTCCGGGGTGATGTTGGAAAGGCTGATCATCTGAGCGCCCACTGCTTTTCTTGCGACGACGATCGCTTCGTCAGTAATGCCGTCGAGACTGGCCTCATAGACGGCGAGCCGGTCGAGGACCCGGGACACTCCCTCCGGCAGACTGGACTGCGGCTGTGCCGGAGCCTCTGTTTTGTCCAGCCGTTCACGGGCTTTCGTTTCCTCCTCTTTTGTTACCTGGATGTCGTCAAACAGCGCCTTGTCCTCTTCGGACAGTTCGTCTTCAGCGGGGGATGGAAGGGCGGCGGCGAGAAAAAGGAGGGCAGAGAAAAGAGTTAGCGATAACTTCATTGCGGAATTCATGGCGCAGACGGAGGGGCTTTCAAGCAGGGGAGCGGTCCGCTTTGCAAGCACACTCTGTGCAATCCGCATTAAAACCACACGGCCGGCATCCCGTTTTTCCCGGCAAAGGAGTGGCGCGGAAATCGCATGTTAAGCCGCGCCTTATTCCACCCCCAAAAAACCAATGCGGCCCGGTTTGTGTGATGCAGACCGGGCCGCCTTTGTCTATTTTACCGTCAGATCATGAAACTGTACGAATGCCAATGCGGCGCGCCGCTGTTCTTTGCGAATACCCGGTGCCTCGTGTGTGGTTCGATGGTGGGCTATGAGCCGGCCGGGGATGAGATGCGGCCACTGGAGACGGAGGGCTTGTGGCGGCTATGCGGCAACGGCCGGCAATACGGCGTCTGTAACTGGCTGACTCCTGCGGACGGCCCGGACCTCTGCCTGTCCTGTCGCCTCAATCATATCATTCCGGACCTCTCGCAGGAGGAACACCGGAGGCTCTGGCATCGGATGGAATCCGCAAAATCCCGCACGGTGCACTGGCTCCTTCTTCGACGGCTGCCGGTGGCGCCGCGCGCCGAAAACGAGCGCGGCCTCGCGTTTGATTTTCTGATGCCTCAGCCGGATCTGCCGGTTCTCACGGGTCACGATGCCGGACTCATCACGCTGAATCTGGAGGAGGCCGACGATTCCGTCCGGGAGAAAAACCGCGCGCTGCTGCATGAGCCCTATCGCACTCTGCCGGGACACTTCCGGCACGAGATTGCCCACTATTACTGGTGGCTGTGGTTTGGAGAAAACGGCTGCCGGCCGGAATGGCTGAGTGTGCTGCGGGAGGTCTTTGGCGATGACCGGGCCGACTATGGAGCCGCGATGCAGCAATACTACACCGCGGGCGCGCCGCCGGACTGGCCGCAGCGGACCATCAGCGCCTATGCCTCCATGCACCCGTGGGAGGACTGGGCTGAAACGTGGGCGCACTACATGCACATCACGGATGCGCTCGAAACGGCGGCTTCCAATTCACTGCTCCGGACCGGATTGCCGAGGGATACCGCACCGCTGCCGGATTGTGTGCAACTTCCGGAACCATTCCACCAGGAGGACAGTCGCGGGTTTTTGCGCATGATCGCCGCCTGGATGCACCTTGCTCCTGCCCTCAATGAGATGTCGCTGAGTTTGGGACATGGCGATTTGTATCCTTTCACTCCCGCGCCCGCCGTGCTGCTGAAACTGCATTGCATTCACCGCATGGTCGAAGGCAGCGCCTGTAAGCCGGTGGAAGAACCCGCTGCGGAGAGCCAAACGCCGGAAAGCGGTGCATCGTCCGGCGTGACGCCGCTGACAGCCTGAAGGCAAAAATCATAACCGGGTTTTGACTGGCGGTCCGGCGGGCGGCGGGTTATCACTGGCGCCATGCCAGAGCGATTTTCATTTGAAAGCACATTGAGCGCGTCGGGAGCCCGCCCCTCCGCGCAGCGCACGGAGGAGTCGCCGTTTCGCATCCTGCTGCTGGGAGATTTCTCCGGGCGCGAGAGCCGGGGCATTGTGGAGTCTGTGCGCGGGAGGAGAGGCGGGGCGGTGGACTTTGATAAATTTGATGCGCTGATGGCAAAGCTGGCTCCCCGCCTGGAGCTGGAACTGCCGCAGGGGGAAAAGGTCGCGCTGTCGTTCAGCAGGCTCGACGATTTCCATCCCGACCGGCTTTGGGAAACGGAGTTCTTCGCTCCTCACCGGAAGATGCGCGGAGAGCTGTCCAATCCGGCGACGTTTGCGGCGGCGATGGCCTCCGTGGCACCTCAGGCAGAGGCAGCAGCGGCACCGCCGGCCAGTGAGGCGGCGGATCTCTGGAAACAACTGACAGACCTTCCGGCTTCCACTGCGTCGGCTTCGTCGCCGGTAACGGCGGTGGAGGCGATGATCAAACAGGCGGTCGCTGCGCACATCGTGTCGGGGCCCGATCCGCGGCAGGCGGAAATGATCGCAGTCTTCGACAATGCGGTCAGCGGACAAATGCGCGCGGTGCTGCACCATCCCCGTTTTCAGGCGCTGGAGGCGGCGTGGCGCGGCGTGGATTTCCTCCTGCGGAATCTGGATACGGACGAAACGCTGGAGGTATTTTTGCTGGATGTCTCCCGCGCGGAACTGGCAGCGGATTTGAGGATGGAAGGTGCTGTTAGTGCGACGGCGGAGATCATCGTGGAGCAGCCGGTGGGGTCGAAACCATGGACGGTGATTGCCGGGCTTTATTCCTTCCAGCCGGACAGCGAAGACGATGCGGACCTTCTTGCGAGGCTGGCTCATGTCGCTGCGGCGGCGAGGGCTCCATTCGTTGCCGGAGGCGGCGCGGGTTTCCTGGATTTGGCGCAGGCCCGGCCCGGAGAACGCGAAACGCCCGCCGCATGGCAAACGCTGCGCGGGTTTCCCGCGGCGCGTCATGCGGGACTCGTCTCGCCGCGGTTTTTGCTCCGGCTTCCCTATGGCCGCAATATCGATGCGATCGACCATTTTGCCTTTGAAGAAATGCCGCCGAAAGCCCCTCACGAAGCCCTGCTGTGGGGAAATGCGGCGCTCATCGCGGTGATGCTGCTCGCCATCGCATGGCGCGAGGAAGGCTGGGAATTTTCCGCGCCCGCCAACGCCGAGGTGAATGGCCTGCCGGTCTATGTGGTCACCGAAGGCGGCGAAAAGAAACTCACCCCCTGCGGTGAAGTTCTCCTGACAGATCGCATCGCCGAAAACCTCCTCGCCCTCGGCATCATGCCCCTCGCCACGGTTCGTGATCGCGACGCCGTGCGGCTGATGCGGTTCCAATCCATTGCGCTGCCTGCTGCGGCATTGGGGGGATTGTGAACCACGGGCCGGAGTTTGAGCGCCGTGGAAAGCGAAGCGCGCCGCCGTGACAAAGTGGTGCAGGTTTTGTCTCCGACTAACCTGCAATCCGGCAAAGCGTGC
>DATAIE010000451.1:0-2607 GCA_036262875.1 Verrucomicrobiales bacterium | reverse complement strand
CCTCCAGCCCTTTTTGCCGGGCAACACTGAACAGCGCCTTGCCCTGGGGAAAATGCTCGGAGTACCGGATCGGGCCATCTGCTGCAGTAATTTTCGCCAGTGCCGCTTTGCGCTCTTCCAGCGCGACCCGGCGGAGGTCGTACCCGTCGAGATAGAGCACATCGAACACGTAGTATTGCACCGGAATATCCTGGCGCGAACCGGTGCGACGCCCGCCCTGGCGAATGCCCGTGCGTTGCTGGATCAGGCTGAACGAGGAGCGGCCATGCTCGTCCAGCACGGCGATTTCGCCGTCAAGAATCGCGGTGTCGGCCCGGATGAACTCCGGCAAACTGTGCAATTCCGGAAACTGTGCCGTGAGGTCATTCTGATTGCGCGAAACCAGCCGCACCTTGCCCCTGGTGATAAACGCAATGGCACGGTAGCCGTCCCACTTGATCTCAAACAGCCATTCGGGATCGTCGAAAGGATCATCCACCGAAGTTGCCAGCATGGGGTGGATCGCGGTGGGCATGGGACGCTTGGCCGCGCCCTCTAAATCTTCAACCACCGAGGACACAGGGGACATGGAGGCAGCCTTCCGGCTTCGCGGGACTGCAGGAGTTGAACCGCCTACGGCCCTATCTTTTTCTTTTTTTTTTGCTTTGCCTTTCTCCGTGTCCTCGGTGTCCTCCGTGGTTAGTTTCTTCTTGTTCTTCTTATCAAACTTGGCGATCGCATCCGCCAGCCACGGCGCCTTCACCGCGCCACGCGAGGCCGGACGGCTGCTTGTCCACTGCGCCGAACCCTGGTCGCCTGCGATATCGGCCATGGTGCGGCCGGTGAGGGCCGATTCGTCATACTGATCGATGTCGTAGCCTTTTACCACGGCGTCGTCCTGCTTCTTGATCAACAACCACTCCGTCCCTTTGGTGCCGGCACGCCGCGAGTGCATGTGAATCAGAGCGAAGTCGCCATTCAGTTTCTTGCCGTGCAGCCGGATCTTGAAATCGCCCTTCTTCAGCATGGCCGAGGCTTCCGCATCGGTCCCTGGAACGAATTTCCCTTTCACAGGCTCCGGTGACAGCGGCTCCCATGTGCCTACATCCCAGACCATCACCGTGCCTGCTCCGTAATTGCCTTCAGGGATGGTGCCCTCGAAATCAAAGTACGAAACCGGATGATCTTCCACTTGCATGGCCAGGCGTTTGTCGGCAGGATCGAGGGAAAGCCCTTTGGGCACGGCCCAGGACTTGAGCACGCCTTCCATCTCCAGGCGGAAATCGTAGTGCAGACGCGTAGCCCGGTGCTTTTGCACCACGAAGCGATGCCTGGACTTCTTTTCCAGCTTGGGAGGGGGCTCGGGTGTAGCCTCAAAGCGGCGTTTGCGTTTGTATTCGTCCAGTGACACAAGATCATTTTGCCACAGACCACATGGGGACAACCGCCCTCGGCTGTCCGGGCGAGCAAAGCTCGCCGAAAATTCTTCTGAGGTTTGCGGAGCTCCGCTCCGCCGGACAGCCGGGGGCGGCTGTCCCCACGTGTTCTGGCTTCGGGGAGTGATCTCGGAGCTGACAAGTATCCTGCTGGGCTTTGCTACAATTCTCTCGCCATGTCCTCACAGACGATCAACACTTTCCTGGTTCCCGAGAAAACTCTGGCCAACGCCAAAGGCGACGGGCCGGCGCTAGAGATCGGAGCAGCCGCCAGCCGCGTCTTCCTGCTGACTCTGGACATTACCAACATGGTTGAGCAGGAAGCTTTGGACGTGAGCGTCTATGGCTCGGCCGACGGGGCGGCCTGGGGGGCGAAGCCGCTCATCGCATTTCCCCAGAAGTTTTACCGGGGGCAGCATCCCATGCTGCTGGATGTGAGCGGGCACGCGGAGGTGAAGTTCATCCGCGCTCATTGGGAAGTAAACCGCTGGGGACGAGGCACGGAAACGCCGATGTTCGAATTCCACCTCACCATCCGGGAGGTGCCGCCGGACATTCTGAAGGAAGCCACGGCCGAAGCCAAGGCGTTGACCTAACGATTGCAGAAATGTGATCGTAGATTTCTGATTTCAGATCAGTAGCGCCTGCCGGCGCCTCAAGACTTGCTCATCAAGCGATGAATTTGACTTCCACCGTCATCATGCGTCCCGCTCGCAGTGTCGCCGGAGCGCTGCGGCTGCCCGGCGACAAATCAATTTCCCACCGCTATGCCATGCTGGGCGCGATCGCGGAAGGCGATACGCGGCTGGAGAATTTTTCCACCGGCGCGGACTGCGCCAGCACACTGGGCTGCGTGCGCGCCCTGGGCATCGAAGTGCAGCGCACCGGAAACAGCATCGTCATTCACGGCCGCGGCCCGAAATTGCGGGCGCCGGAATCGCCGCTGGATTGCGGCAACTCCGGTTCCACCATGCGGATGTTGAGCGGCATCCTGGCGGGACAGGATTTCGAGAGCGAGCTTACCGGCGACGACTCCCTTTCCCGCCGTCCCATGGCGCGAATTATCACGCCGCTGGAAATGATGGGAGCGAGGATCACCGCCCAGGCCGGCGGCCGGCCGCCTCTCCGGGTGCGCGGCGGAAAGCTGAAAGCAATCCGCTACAACCTGCCGGTGGCCAGCGCGCAGGTGAAA
>DATAIE010000450.1:0-5499 GCA_036262875.1 Verrucomicrobiales bacterium | reverse complement strand
AACATCAGTCACCCGGTAAAGGGCGCGCGGCTTGTTGGAGGCGACAGTATCAATGTAGACGGTTTGCGTGCCCGTGGCGGGCACCGCGTCAGAGAGTTCAATCCAAGTCGTGAGATTCGTGGTGTATTCCACCTTGTAGGTGTGGCTGGGGATCGTCTTGATCGTCAGCGTGGTGGAGGAGCCATTGGGCGTCCGGACAATGCTGATGAACTCCAGCGGAGGCAGCGGACCGGCGACGCGATTGGTAAGGCCGTAGAGGTGGAAACTGCCGTTCGCCGACGAGACATTGGGCACCGTGGCATCCATCACCAGCGTGTCGCCTGCGGCGGTGTAGGTATAGCTGATATAATAGGCGGAGTCGTCATTGCCGTTCCCGAGCATGGTTCCGGGGCGGTCTTCGAGGATGAAGAAGTCGGTTACCTGGGCTCCGTTGGTGAACTTCAGTGCGCTGGGGCGGACCGTGCCGTTGTCCCATTTCCGAATGAAGATGCGCAGGTCATAGGTTTGGCCGGCGGTGAGTCCGGAAAGCGTGAATTTCTGGGTGCCGCCGGGACTGGGCCCGTTTCCGGAATAAGTGAACCCGCCAAAGAACGTGAGGTTCGCTCCGGTGACGTTGCCGTTAGCCGGAATCCATGTGTTGTTGTTGATGGGGGCAATGATGTTCTTGCCGCCGGCAAATCCGTCCCAGTTGAAGTTGACCGGAGTGTTCAGCGTATCCAGCACATCGAGCGCGACGCTGTTGATGGTGACAGCGCCGCCGCCGCTGATTTTGTGGGTGTAGGTTTCCGCGGCGCTGATGCCGGTGCTGATTTCATCAGTGACGACTCCCAGGGTGATGCCGGCGGGAGGGGTCGGCAGGCCCGTGCCGCTCACCGGGCTGCTTCCGCGCTGAACTTCATAGCCGTCCGGAAATTGATCGCCATCGGTGTCGGGGGAAGCGGGATTGGTGCCCGGATGCGCGGCATCCACAAACGTTCCGCTGTTGGTCTCGATGAGATCGCTCAATCCATCGCCATCCGTATCCGCCAGGGTGGGATTGCTGACCGGACGCGGGGCGACAGGATTGACCTCTGCACTGTCGGAGAGGCCATCGGAGTCCGAGTCGGCTGCTTTCGGGTTGATGTTTGGATATGCGGTGCGGCTGAGTTGATACTCCTGGAGATCACTCAATCCATCGGCATCGAAGTCGCCGGTGCCCGCGCCCGGACCGGGGCCGGTAAGCAGGCCGTTCAGGTCCGTCAGGTTCCCGGCTTTGGCCATTTCCCAGTTATCGCTGATGCCGTCGGCATCCACATCCGGTTCCGCGTTGAGTGTCTTGATGGAGAAATTGTCGAACAGCGTGCTGTTCACGAGGGAACCAAACTCCATGTAGAGTTTGCCCAGATTGTTGTTCCACTGAAACACATAGTCGGTCAGCACCGGTGTGCCATCCACTGAGGCGTTGACCGTCACATTTGATCCGTCCGCGAAGGAGGCGAAGGCGTAACTGACATTCACGTGGCGCGCTGAAGTCACCGGCGTGGCGGTGAAATTGCCGCCCGTCGTGGCCACGCCGTTTTTGAAATACTGGGTGCCGCCGCCCTGACGGAAGAGAATGCCAAAATCAGTGCCTGCATGATTGACCCGGCTGGCGGGCTCGGTCGGAGTCTGACTCTGACTGTCGATTCCCATCGAAATTTCGACCCAGTTCTGGTCGGTGTTGTTGATCGGAGTCCAGTCGAACTCCACGCGAATGCCGCCTTCCGTGAGGATAGCGGCACCAGCCCCTCCCGAGGCAAAGTCGTGCCAGTTGGCAAAAGAGGCGGCGATATCGTGGATGCGCACCCGGCCTTCGGAACTTGTCGTGTTGGTGGTCTTTAGCTGGTTGCCGGCGATATTGTGCTGGAAGCGTGAGGATCGCAGTTGCACTGTGGAAGCCAGGAGGCCGCCGAGCCGTCCTATCTGAGAGGAGGTGTCAAAGTTAGCGCTGTCCGGGGCGTTGAAGTTGTCAGTCAGGACATCGCTGACTGCGAACGAAGGCAGCGTAGTGAATCCGAGGAGAGCAGAGATGGCGGCACGGGTTTTCATGAGAGGGCAGTTTCGTAAAAGTATGTTAAATCCCGGCGCTGAGCGTCAACTCTATAAGTTGAGGAGAGATGAAATCCCGTACGTTTTCCTCCCATGAATTGGGTAGAGAATTCGTATTTACCGGGCGGGAGAGGCTGCATCCGGACGTTGCGCATCTCTCAACGCGCGGTCCGGCGGCGACGGAAAAATATGGATCGACGGAGCCCGCCTTTGGGCCGGACTGCCATGTCAGGCGCTGCGCCGCCGGCGGGCGAGAGGGACAAGGCCCGCGAGAAGGAGCATGGCGGAACCGGGTTCCGGAATGGCCAGGTGACCGTCGAAGATGATCTCGCCGATCTGCATCGAATTGTTCGTGCCGTCATATCCCTGGAATTTCACTGTGGGAAACACGAGGAGGTAGGAGGCATAAGCCTTGTCATTGACGAAATTGACCTCGGAGGTGGGCCCGGACAGCCGGGTATCCGTGAGGGAAAGTGCTCCGCTGCCGATCACCGTGAGGGATGCAATCGGATAGGCGGTGCCGGGAGTGGAAGTGGAGAGGACGGTGGTGGAACCGTAGAGGATGAAGCTCGTCGGATCGCGGCCCACGGTGTCATTCGCCGTCCAGAAGGTGAGCGTGTCGATGGCGAGGTTGGAGCTGGAGGCATTGGGAGTGACGATGAGCCCCGTGTTCGTTTGGAAGAAGTTCAGGTACTTGGTGCTGCCAGGAACATTTCCAAAAATGCCGTCGATGGCCGCTCCCGGTGGTTCAGCGGAGGGCCAGTTGTTGCCTGGCTGAGGCTGGGTGCCGATTGTGCCGACCGTGAAAGAGGTGCCGTTGGACACCCCTCCGATGGCATTCGTCATTGTTAGCGTCGCGGCACCGGCGAAAGAGGAATACAGAGCGAGACAGCAGAAGGTGAGCGAAAGGGCTTTCATTGAAAGGGGCGTAATTCGTAAAATTTGATGAAGAATGACAAATCCCGCCGCCATCGGTCAAGAAAAAATGCAGGCACGCCGGTTTTTGACGTGTGGCCGGATAAGACCTGGCAGCGCCAGGGCGAAATGAACCTCCTCCCGGATGAACGCCGGGAGTGTTGAGGAGAGAATCTCCCGTGCGCCGTTCAATCCACCGGACGGAGGACGAACTCTGGCAGCCAGCCTTCTTCGCCGGAGGCATTGCGGCACCAGAGCCAGCCGCTGATTTCCCGAAGGGCGGTGACGGATTCGCCGGATTTGACGGAGAGGTCCCGTGCACTGAAGGCCGTGCGAATGCGTGCGTGCGTGCCGTCCATCTCCAGAATATCCTCCGGCACGTAACTGCCGCGGCCATCCTGGGTGCTGACCCAGATCCACCCCGGCCAGGATTTGTCGCGGGGGCCGACCGTCACGGTGTCGCCGGCCTGGATGTGCAGAGGGGAGCGGTCGACGACGGTGTAGTTGGTGTTGGCGGTAAAGGTTTTCATGGAGGGAGGTGGAAAAGCACCGGGTTCCAAAAACCAAGCCCCGGAGAAACTGCAAGCACCAAACACCGGAGGTGCCGGACGGCTGGAGGGAGAGGCTTCATCCCAAGTGGCGCGGCGAGGGCATGTAAATCCGCTCCCTGACAGTGTTTGCGCTTCACCGGTTTTCTGTTGAGCGGAGCCGTCTATTTGTACAGACGCGCGCATGGAGTGAATGAGAGTGCCTCTGCGGAGGGGTGTTAGGATCTTCTCTTTTCGAATAACAGAAAGTGGAGAGGGCGCGACACGCGGCTCATCGATCCATGAATGGGGCTAATTCTTAAGATGAGATGATAGGAAACAGAGCGGGCATGGGCGGTGCTCATGGCATCCGTGCCGATCAAGGCACCAACATCATACAACGCCATGAATAAAACCGCATCCTGTCTGTCCGCTCTTCTTCTTCCGTTCGCCATGCAGGTGGCGTTCGCGGGGACGACTCCGCCTCCGATGACTCCTCCGCCCGAGGAGCCGTTTGTGACAGGGAATCTGACTCTCGCCTACAACACTCACTTCATTTCCTACGGTCAGGACATCTGGCAGGCGGGCAATGACTGGGATGACGCCCTTTTCAATCCCTCCATGGAGCTGGATTTCAATCTCGGAAAGGGATGGCAGGCCTATCTGAACCTCTGGTTCGACGTGAACGACAACTCGACGTCCAACATTTCCAAGTACGTTCAGGAGATGGACGTGAACGTGGGTGTCTACTACACGATGGACAAATGGAAGTTCCAACTGGGCTACGGAGCCTGGAACTACGCGAGCCAGACCGAGAGCATCATCGATGGAAAAATCTCCTACAACGACGGTTTCTGGAATCCGTTCCTCATGCTCCACGGGCGCGTCGACTCGGACCTCGGGCCTAACTTTGACAACGGCCTCGTCGCTCAGGTGGGTATCGTGCCCGGAACGAAGCTGGGCCCCGTGAGCCTGACTTTCCCGGTTACGGTCTCTTTCGATACCGACCAGTACCACGGCGGAGACTCCGGATTTGCCTACGCCTCCGTCGGCATCGGGGCGTCCGTGCCGCTGTGCAAACACACCTCCCTGAACCTCGGCGTGACGTTCTACCACACGGAGGAAAACGTGTTCCCGACGAATCCGGACGAAGACTTCTTCACGGGCACCGCCGGCATCACCATCGCTTTCTAACAAAATCCCCGCCATCGCTCTCCTCAACACAATTATGATGAAACGAAGATCCCTTTTGTCTCTCGCCATGGCGGCGTTCTCCGTGATGGCGGCTCCGGCCGCCAGGGCGCAGGACACCGTGAAAGTCGGCGTGCTGCACTCGCTCAGCGGCACCATGGCCATCAGTGAGACCTCCCTGCGCGACGTGCTGCTCTTCGCGTTCGACGAGATCAACAAGGCCGGCGGCGTCATGGGCAGGAAGATCGAGCCCGTGGTGGTGGACGGCGCATCCAACTGGCCGCTGTTTGCCGAGAAAGCGAAGCAACTGCTGGATCAGGACAAGGTGGCGGTGACGTTTGGCTGCTGGACTTCGGTCAGCCGGAAGTCGGTGCTGCCGGTCTTCGAGGAGAAGAAGGGCCTGCTCTTCTATCCGGTGCAGTATGAAGGCGAGGAAATGTCTCCCAACATTTTCTACACCGCCGAAGCCGTCAACCAGCAGGCCACGCCTGCGGTGGACTACATGCTCGCGCAGAAGAAGACGAAGTTCTACCTCATCGGGTCCGACTACGTCTATCCGCAGACCACGAACCTGATCCTGCTGGAGTATCTCCTGAGCAAGGGCGTGGCGCTGGAGAACATCGGCGGCGGCTTCAAGAAGGACGAGTCCGGCAAGATCATCTCTGCGGGGAAATACACGCCGTTCGGTCACACGGACTACCAGCAGATCATCGCTGAAATCAAGCAATTCACCGCGGGCGGCAAAGCCTGCGTGATCAATACGCTGAACGGCGACACCAACGTGCCCTTCTTCAAGGAG
>DATAIE010000449.1:0-1814 GCA_036262875.1 Verrucomicrobiales bacterium | reverse complement strand
CGGACGTGAATTCCGAAAATCTCCAACAGTCTCCTCTGCTTTCCGCCCATTTGCGCCTTGGGGGGCGAATGGTTCCTTTCGCAGGCTGGAATATGCCGGTGCAGTATGCGGGCATCACGCAGGAGCACCTCGCTGTGCGTTCAGGATGCGGCATTTTCGATATCTCCCACATGGGGGAATTTTTCGTCAGCGGTCCTGCCGCCGGGGCCTGGCTGAACCGGCAACTCACCAACAACACGGAGAAACTGAAACCGGGCGAAGGGCAATACTCTCTCATGCTCGACGAATACGGCGGCGTGATCGATGACCTGATCGTTTACCGGCTGGACGGCGAGCGGTGGTTCGTGGTCGTCAATGCGAGCATGATCGAAGAGGACCGCAAGTGGCTCATCGGCCGCCTGAACGTGCCAGGAGTGAGTTTTATGGATGAGAGTTCCGCCTGGGCCGGAATGGCGGTGCAGGGTCCTCAGGCAGTGGCCGTTTTTACAGCGATGACCGGGGCGGCTCTTCCCCCGCGCAACGGCGTCGTGGAAATGGATACACCGGACGGTCGCGTGATCGTCTGCCGCACCGGCTACACCGGCGAGGACGGATTCGAGCTTTTCTGTCATGCCGGCGACGGCGTCACGTGGTGGGACCGGGCGATCGCGGCGGGGGCCACTCCGTGCGGGCTCGGTGCGCGGGATTCGCTGCGCCTCGAGATGTGCTATCCTCTCAACGGCAACGATTTGTCGAGGGAGCATTCTCCGCTGGAAGCCGGGCTGGGATTTTTCGTCGATATGGAGAAAGGCGACTTCACCGGGCGCATCCTCCTCGCTTCCCAAAAGGAACACGGCATGAGTCACAAGCTCACGGCCATTCGCCTGGCTGACAAATCCCCGCCCGCCCGTGCTCACTACCCGGTGCTCAGCGGCGGCCAACCGGTGGGCGAACTTTGCAGCGGAGGCGTTTCCCCCAGCATGGGCTGCGGCATCGGGCTCGCCTATCTGCCGCCCGAACTGTCCGTGCCCGGCACCAAACTGGAAATCGATATCCGGGGCCGTGCCTGGCCTGCTGAGGTTGTCAAAAAACCGTTTTACCGCCGCCCGCCCTCCGCTTGAGTGAGGGGCACTCCATCTCTTATTCTCACATCATGTCTGCTCCCGCCAACGCCCGCTTCACCGCCTCCCACGAATGGATCCTCGCCGGCGAGGAAATATCGCCTGTCGGCATTTCTGATCACGCCCAGGCGGAACTCGGCGACGTCGTCTACATCGAACTCCCGACTCCTGGACGCAAGGTGGCGGCCGGCGAAGCTGTGGCTGTCATCGAATCCGTGAAGGCCGCCAGCGACATCTACGCGCCCGTGGCCGGAGAAATCACAGAGGTGAACGGCGAGGTATCCGCGAACACCGGTCTCGTGAACTCCGATCCCCACGGTGCCGGCTGGCTGTTCAAGATCAAGCCTTCCAATCCTGCGGACGTGGATGCGCTCATGGACGAGAAGGCGTATCTGGACAGCGCTCATTGATTTGCCGGAGGGTGCACCCGCCGTTTCCGCGCGCAGCGCTGTGGACTGCGGGAACTTGTTACCGCTTTCAGCGGAGGCCGGACTTGTCCGGGCGGAGGTGCTGGCGAAAGAGGACCCGTGCTCACGCGGAATACCCACTTACGATGCACCATGGGAGCACCCGCGGACGAACGTGAATATACTCCCGGCGACAAGTCGCCGCACGCAAAAGCGGTAACAAGTTCCCGCAGTCCAAAAGCCTCCGGCTGTGCGCAGGGCAGCGTTTCTGCCCTTATTCTGCACCGCCTGCGCCCGGCACCCTGGG
>DATAIE010000448.1:0-1590 GCA_036262875.1 Verrucomicrobiales bacterium | reverse complement strand
TGCAATCCCTTGCAGCACTCCAGAGCCTGCGGCGACTATGGATCGAGAGATCGCCCCGGAGGGATACGGTTCCTCTACGCCCCCATCATGGCCCGCACGGTTTCCAGCAGGGTGAAATAGAGCTTTGTATTACACCCGCGGCGGAGGCGTTCGACGACGAGCTCGGCAGGCGTGCGGCAGGGGCAGGGAACGAGGCGCTCGATCGATCCGGCGGAGGTTTCGACGTGGCCGTGGATGAAGCGGCTGTCGTCCTCCTGGGTCAGGGAAACGGTGAGGCCTGCGCCGCGCAGGATCACGGAGGGGACGGCGGTGGCGGCTTCCTTTTCGGTAAAGGAAAGGCGAACGGTGCGACCGCCGGCATCGAATTTGAAAACGCGTCCGGGCTTCTCCGCTCCGGTGAGCTTCCACCCGGCGCGGTGGGCGGCCCAGGCGGCAAAGAAACGGCCCGCCATGAGATGGCCGGGGGCACACGTGATCTCCACGCTTTCCACGACGGGCAGGAGCGCCAGCGCCGCTGGATCGTCGAAGCACGCGGAGAGCGCCATGCGCAGGTGCAGCACGCGGGTCCACGTGAGGTCATTCACGGAGAATTCGCTGGCCGCATGGCAGTGGGACTTCTGAAGGATCTCGAACTGCGCGAGCGGGTCCTCCCATTCGCTGCTGTCGATGACGAGACGGTCGATCTCCGTGAACAAATGAGGCTCCCAGTTGCCGGAAAAATCGCCCTGCCACCAGAGGGTCAGCGGAAGGTCGCTGTCCACGTGAGCGAAGATGGTATTGGCCACCACGGTGGTGCCGCAGCCGCGAATGAGGAATGAGATTTGCTCCGAGCAGACGCTCTTCTTCCCGCCGTCTCCCAACTGGCAGTGCGCGGTGATCCACGCGCGGACACTGGGTGTTTCGCACGCGGGCTCTACGGCAATGAGCAGGGCGCGGCAGGCGTGCTCTCGGGTCACCTCGCGGATGACCTCCGTGTTCTTCTCCAGAGAATCCGGGCACTCGGCATACACGGCGAAGTTCATGAGCGAGGCGCGCGTCATGGCGTCGCCGCTTTCCCACAGTTGTTTCAGCCTGCCGTCGATTTCGCGCAGGGGCACCTCTTCCCCGAGTTCCATGGTGGGCGGTTCAGCAGCGGTCATGCGGGAGGGAGTTGTTAGAGGCGGCGCCAGTTGCGGCCATCCACTTCGAGGAGGGCATCGGATTCCGCGGGTCCCCAGGAACCGGCGGGGTATTCGCACATGGGCGGGGGATTCGGACTGTTGTGCCAGGCGTTCTCGATCTGGTCGATGTAGCGCCAGGCCTGCTCCACTTCATCGCGGCGGGCGAAGAGCGTGGCGTCTCCCGCCATGGCGTCGAGCAGGAGCCGCTCGTAGGCCTCCGGACTCGCTTTGCCAAAGCTGTTCGAGTAGTGGAAGTCCATCTTCACGCGCTCCGTGCGCACGGCGGGGCCGGGAATCTTGGACTGCACGCGCAGGGAAATGCCCTCGTCCGGCTGGATGCGGATGACGAGCACGTTTGCGGGATCGTCGCTGGTGCCGCGATTGAAGAGCACATGCGGCGGGTGCTTGAAGTGCACGCTGATTTCCGTGG
>DATAIE010000447.1:0-5363 GCA_036262875.1 Verrucomicrobiales bacterium | reverse complement strand
ATGCTCGATGACCTGAAAGTGAGGGTGCCCGGCTACGGCGAACTGGGAGTGGGACGGGAGGACGGCAAACAGAAAGGGGAATACTCCGCCATCCTCTATCGTGAAGCGGCCTGGGAGGCCACGGCATCCGGGACGTTCTGGCTTTCGGATACTCCGGAGGTAGTGGCGTCCTCCACCTGGGGAAACAAGGTGACACGGATCTGCACCTGGGGACGCTTCAAAAACAAGACGTCCGGAAAAGAGCTGTTCGTCTTCAACGCGCATTTCGATCACCAGTCTCAGCCGTCGCGGGAGAAAGCGGCGGCGCTGGTGCTGCAGCGCATTCGCGACCGGGGTTCAAACGCCCCGGTGATCGTGACGGGCGATTTCAATGCGACGCCCGAAAATGCCGCAGTCACGACCCTGCTGAAGGGGCCGCCGGTGTTTACCGAAGCCTGGCTTTCCCTGCACAAGGATATTCCCGCGGCAGAGGCGGGGACGTTTCACGATTTCTCCGGCAAACAGGACCGCGGGCACATCGACTACATTTTCTCGTCCCCGGAAATCACGCCGGTGGAATCGGCCATCCTCCATGACGGGAAGGATGGGAAATATCCGTCGGATCATTTTCCGGTGCGGGCTACGCTGAAGGTGCCGTAGCCGGTGAGCCGGAAAAAATTCGGTGTGAAGTGGCCCGGCGGGTGCGTTTTGAGAGGACATATGAAGTTCCCTGTTTTCGTTGTTTTTCTGTCATGGTGGCTCGGGCTCTCTCTCTTGCCGCGGGTGGAGGCGGCGGGAGAGGTGCGGGGGATTGCGCTGAAGACGCTGGAGGGGAAGGCAACGTCGCTGGAGGCGTGGGCCGGGAAGGTGCTGCTGGTGGTGAATGTGGCCTCGCAGTGCGGGCATACGCCGCAATATGCGGGGCTGGAGGCGCTCCATCAGAAGTACCGGGCAAAGGGGTTTTCGGTGCTGGGATTTCCCAGCAATGACTTTGGCGGGCAGGAACCGGGGACGGCGGAGGAGATCCGGAAGTTCTGCAGGTCGCGCTATAAGGTCACCTTTCCGCTGTTTGAAAAAGTGAAGGTGACAGGGGAGGGAAAGCATCCGCTTTATGCGGCGCTGACGGGGAAGGGCTCGCCGGTGCCAGGGGAGGTATCTTGGAATTTCGGGAAGTTTCTCATCGGGAGGGACGGGAAAATTCTGAAGCGCTGGGAGCCGGATGTGCTGCCGGAGGCGAAGGAGATTGCGGAGGCAATAGAGACCGCGCTTTCGGCAAAGGGGACGGCGGCCGTGCCGGGCGTGGTGGTGAAAGCGGTGAGTGTGTTTGGGACGCCGGCGACGGGAAATCGCGTGATCTTTTGCCTCGATACGGGAACCAATATGAAATCGCTGTGCGAGGCGGACGGCATCGCGGCGGTGCGGCGGGAAATGAAGCGCGTCATCACCGAACTGCCGGGGGAGATCGCGTTCAATATCGTGTGCTACGGGACCTGCGTGGACCTCTTCAAGTCCGACTGCGTGCCCGCCACGGAGGAGACGAAGACGGAAGCCGTGGCGTTTTTGGAGGGCTACTATGGCAGCGGAAAGACGGCGTTTGGCCGGACGCGAACGGAGAGGTTTCAGCGCGCGGGAAAGGACGGGGAGGGTATCGCCTATGTGCCGGTGATGCCGGAGGATATCAAGGAACTGGAGGGAATCAGCGGACCAAACCGCGTGGACCTGGCGCTGGCGGCGGCGTTTCAGCGGAATCCGGCCACGGTATTTCTGATCAGCGCGGGCGTGCCGCGACCAAAAAAGGGGGATGCAGAAATGGAGCCGCAGGAGGTAATCGATGCGGTCTTTGCGGCGTATGAAAAGATTACGGAGGGGAAGGACAAGGTGACGGTGCACGCCACGTCGATCCATTCAGAAACGCTGGAGGGTTCGGACGGCCGGAAATTTCTGGCGAAGCTGGCGGCAAAGTTTGGCGGCAAGCACAAGGACGTGCGGGCTCCGAAGATGAAGGACGAGGCTCCGGCGGGGAAGGGCTCGAAACGTGCAAAGGGTGGACCGGAAACCTAACTGCCGTATATTGCTGCCATGAAAGTCATCGAGATCGCCTTTACCGGATATTCCGTCACGGATATGAAACGCGCCAAGGGCTTCTACGAGGGCCTGCTGGGCTTGCAAAAGTCCCGGGGATTTGGCCAGCACGAGGGGGACGATCAGTGGGTGGAGTATGACATCGGGGCGGGGTGCCTTGCGCTGATCGCGGGAGGCGGGGAAGAATGGCCACCTTCACCTGTCGGTACCGCGGCCGCGCTGGAGGTGGATGATTTCGACGGGTTCGTGAAGCGCCTGCGGGACGCGGGCGTGAAGTTCGTCTTCGAACCGATGGAGAGTCCCGTGTGCTGGATGGCCACGGTGGCGGACCCCGACGGGAACCGCGTGGTAATTCACAGGAGGAAAGGATAGCAGGGAAGCGGATTGAGGGGTGGAACTCGCTGGTGAAACATGGCTCTGTCGAGCCCAGACCTCACCCCGAAGTTCCGTAGACAACGAACGACAGCAATGCAATCACGACGAGCAACGAGATCTGCGCTCCGGTTAGCCACGATTTAACCTTCTCAAATGTTTCCGTGGTGAGGCCAACATAAGGATAAACAAACATAAATGCGATGCTGATCCCGAGCAGGCCCAGGCAGGCAAACATTATCTTTTTCGCGAGCGGTCGAGTGTCATTCATAACTTACCGTACGCTCTGAGTGAAAGCCGCACTTCGCATTCGCCCCTCAGAGAGGGGTGAACGCGGCGCAGTGTATGCTCAGAGTTAGAGAGCCGTGACTTTCAGCGTGTGCTTCACGGGCACGAGCACGGCGCGGGCCTGGGCATCCAGAGCGGTTTGGCGGGCGGCGAGTTTGTCGCGGAGGGTGGTGAAGGCGGCGGCTACATCGGGGTCGGCTTTGGCATCGGCGGCGAAGAGGCGGAAGTTGGTGACGAGTTGTTTGATGAGGACGGTTTCAAAACCCTGCTTCTCTCCCAGCTTGTTAAGATAGGCGTTGAAGGTCGCATCGAAGGGCGTGGCGGTGAACTCGGCGGCCAGGTTGATGCCGGCGGTGAGCTGCTCTTTGGTGAATTCCTTTGTCTGGCCTTCCCATTCGACTTTGGCTTTCGCGGCGGTCAGGCCGGTGACTTTGAGCGTGTAGCGGTTCAGTTCCTGATTGAACGGAACGTAGGGCGTAATGCTGCGCGTGCCGCTGGAGGATTTGTCATCGCCCTGAAAGCAGAAGGGATAGCGTGCGCTCTCCAGTTCCACGGTGCCGGCGCTGCTGCTGAGGACCTTGTGGCCCTCGCTGGCCCTGGCCGGGCCGTTCATGTCCAGGGTGATCTCGCCGATGTTGCCGTCGCACCCGAGACCTTTGAGAAAGGCGGCAGCCATGAGGAGGTGACCGTTCGCGCCGGGGTGGACGCCATCGCGGCCGCACACATCGTATTTCTCTCCAAAGACGGCTTTGGTCTTCTTCATCGCATCAACCATCGGCTGGTGCACGTCCGCAAACGGCTGCTTGATTTCGCTGGCCAGCTTTTGGCCGATTTTACCCAGTTCCGCCAGGCTCTCGTTGTAACCGTCGGCGGCGGGTTTGGAACCAAAGTTGCCGTTCTTGAAATAGGCCGTGTCCACCGCGCCAGGCGATCCGACCACCACGTGAAGCACGCCGGTTTCCTTGAGGATGCCCAGCACTTTGCGCATCGCACCTTCATAGCTCTTTCCCACGTTTTGATCGAACGGGCGGTAGCCGCCATCGTTCATGCCGTAACAAAGCGTGACGGTAGTGGGATGGAAAATGCCCAGGTCATTGGCCGCGCGCCCGGAGAAGCCATTCGCGGTTTCGCCGCCCCATCCGAACTGAAAAACGTGCACATCCGCACGGCCCGCGCAGGCCACGAGATAGGCTTCGATGTAGCGGGAATAGAGCTTTTGCTCCGTGATGGAGTCCCCCACTACGGCCAGTTTGGCACCGGGAGGAAGCGTGGCCGCGGCATTCAGAGGGGCATCCGCCAGCACCGCACGGGAACACGCGGCCAGCAGAACAACGAGGGTCGATGAGAATTTCATGGGCCGCCACCCTGGTGGAGCACCCCGCCTTTGTCACGTCCGCGAAAGAGTTCGTGGTGAAATTTAGAGATTGGAATTTTGGGCGGCATTCTTTCAGATACGCGCGCATGCAGCCTGTGCCATGGCGCTGACCTTTCACCACTGCCGCTCATGCGGCGGCAAGATACAGATCGATCCCGCGGTGCCCTCCGCGGAGCGGCGGTGCATGCTTTGCGGCAAGGCGTGCTGCGGGGAGGATGCGATCGACGCGGAGGAGGAGAACTCCATCCCTTCGCCGGTGGAGGCGGAGAGCGCGGACCGCGGTCACCGGCGGATGACGGCGGTGACTTGCCCGCGCTGCCGTGCACTAACACTCTGCGCTGCGGATGAACCTCCCGAAAAGCGGCACTGCCAAAGCTGCGGCAGGCCGTTTGAGAAGGAGAAGAAGTCGAAGGGCCGCCTGCGAAAACCGGCCGAACTGACACCCGATGGCGTCCTTGTCCGGCGTTCGCAGGAGCGGGTGTGGGTGCCCATCGCCGGAGCGGCGCTTTGTTTCGTCTTCGTCGCCATTTTTGCGGTGTGGATGGCGTGGGGCCGCCCGGCCCGCCATTCCAAGGCAGCGGTCGTTTCCCCTCCTGCGGAGGCGCGGGATGAAATCCGGCGGCTCGCCGGCCACTGGATGAGCGCCACGACGCCGGAGGACTTGCTGGCGCTCGTTCGCCAGCCGGAGACCTTGACCGGAGCGGTGCAGGCATGGTGTGCCGCTCACCCAAACGCCCTGCCGCTGGGAGGCTCGGTCCTCGGCGTGAGCGCCCCGCGGAAAGTGCTGAACACCCGGGTGGCGGAAGTGCCTATCCATTTTGACACGATTCCCGGCATGAGCATGATCGCGGTGGAAACACCCGCCGGATGGAAGGTCGAGTGGCGTGCCTTTTCCGGCATCGGCGATCTGAGCGTGGAGGAATTTCTGCGCGTAAAACCGGCGGTCCCCTCACTCATTCTGGCAGTGGTGCTTCGTTCGGACTACTACAACGGACCCTACGCTGACACTGCGGCGTGGCTTTGCCTGCGCCTCAATGATCTCTCCGGTACGCATCCGTTCTACGCCTACGTGCCGCGCGGCAAAGCGCACTTGATGGAGGCCATGGCAGGTCTGCCGCCTGCGCCTGCCGCTTCCGCGGGCAAGGCGGAGCTCACGAAATCCTCCCGGCTCATGGCCCTGCGTCTGCACTTCAACGATGTAGCCGCCGCAGCGAACAGCCAGGCGGAGGTCACGTCCGTCGCGGGCGAGAGCTGGTATGTTCCGTGA
>DATAIE010000446.1:0-2002 GCA_036262875.1 Verrucomicrobiales bacterium | reverse complement strand
CGTTACCCCGGATACCGTCGAGGAGAGAGCGGGGCATAGTCAAGGCTGTTGGCGGAGATCGGGGACGTTCTGTTCTTTGCGGAGCTCCAGGATGAGGAGCATGAGCAGGTGTTCAATCTCGTTCCGAATGGCGCAGTGGTTTTCAAAATCCATGCACACCGGATCTTCGACATACCACGATCGTATGTTGGGGAAGATGTCTGCCGGGATCGGGATTCCCGACATGTTAATCACCACAGCAAAGTGCGCTTGGCCGAGGTGCTGGATGCCCTTTTGGAAATGGTTCTCAAGGTGGAGATTCTTTGCTGCCATGGCACGGATAGTATCCGGTGCGAGGCGGGAGGCGGGTGTGAAACCGGCGCTGGCCGGGATGATGACGTCGCTGCCATAAGCGCGGGCGAACGCCTCGGCCATCTGACTACGGCACGCATTTCCTAAACAGACAAAAGTACGCGCTTCGCGGACCGGCTCACCGGTTCATCCAGGACGTCCCGGCGCGCCGCATACGAACACCGGATCTCCATTGTAGCCGCGCCATGTTGTCGTGGTCCACTCTTGTCTCATGCAAGATGAGCCTGAACGGAGTGCCGGATTCTCACGCAAGATGAGCCTGAAGGGGAAAACCGGGATGCTGGGAGTTGATTATCAGCATGGACGATGCGGAATCCACGAGTCTGGAGCAGATCCGGGCCTTTTTGGCCGGCAGCGGTTCAGTCCAGTTTTCCGGACAGCGGAGGGAAGAAGTTTACGGCTGGGTGGAGAAGGTGCTGGTGCGGTACGAGTATGCCGGCCTGGGTCGGCTGGGCAAGGGCTTGGTGCGCCGCTACCTTGCCCGGCTGACGGGATTCAGCCGGGCGCAGGTAACGCGGCTGATCACCGGCTATTGCCAGACGGGCCGAGTAGAGGCGACGGTATATCAACGGACGAAGTTCGCCACACGCTACACGGCAGCCGACCTAAACTTGCTGGCATACGTGGACAAAGCGCACGGGAACCTGAGCGGCCCGGCAACTCAGCGAATCCTGGAGCGGGAATACGGCGAGTATGGGCAAGCGGCCTACCAGCGTCTGTCGGCGATCTCGGTGGCGCATCTGTACCGGTTACGCAACTCGGCGGCTTACCGGAAGCGGAACACGAGTTACGAGCCTACCCGACCCACGCCAGTGGCCATCGGCGAGCGGCGCAAGCCGCAGCCGCACGGCATGCCTGGATACCTGAGGATCGACACGGTGCATCAAGGCGATCAAGCGGGCCGCAAGGGCCTTTATCACATCAACGCCGTGGACCAGGTGACACAGTGGGAGGTGGTGGCGGCCGCGCCGCAAATTTCAGAATTGTGGCTCCTGCCGGTGTTGGAGGCCATACTCGAGCAGTTTCCGTTCGTGATCCGCGGCTTTCATTCCGACAACGGCAGCGAGTTCATCAACTACAACGTAGCCCGGCTGCTCGGCAAGCTGCTCATCGAACAAACCAAGTCACGAGCGCACCATTGCGGCGACAACGGACTGGTCGAAAGCAAGAACGGAGCTATCATCCGCAAGCACATTGGTTTCGGGTACATCGGTGCGCAACATGCCGAGGCGGTCGACCAGTTTCATCGCCAGCACTTGAATCCCTACCTCAACTTCCATCGCCCTTGCGCTGTGCCCAAGATCATCACCGAAGCAAACGGCAGGCGCCGGCGGGTTTACGAGCGCTGGGCCACGCCCTTCGAACTGTTACTGGAAGCGCCAAAGTGCGAGAATTGCCTGCGGCCGGGCGTTACGCTCGCCGAGTTGGGTGGGTTGGCCGGAGTTCAATCCGATACCGAGGCGGCACTGGCCATGCAGCGCGCCAAACGGCAACTCCTGGTCCGCGTCGGCAAGCTCAGCGCCTGAAGATCCACCCGCCTCCAGAGACCCGGAGCGCTGTGGAAATGACGGGCGGTGGACAGCCGTGGAAAACCGCCATCGCTCCCGCGATGGGCGCTATGCGCCGGTTTCCCACCGCTGCCCACCGCCCT
>DATAIE010000445.1:0-4275 GCA_036262875.1 Verrucomicrobiales bacterium | reverse complement strand
CCGCAGTCATTCGCGGATGCGTTCGAGGATGAAAAAGCATGCGGGGACACATCCGAAACCGACCTTTTGGCTCTGGGGGATGCCGATTTTGAAACCGCCGCGCGGGAGGCCTTGGCCATCCTTAAGAAGCACAGTGCCTTTTTTGAGTGGGCAAAGGGATATCTTGTCACGCACTTGGAAATCACTGACGGCACCGCCGCGGATGCGTTCCGCGCCATTGAGGAAGGAATACCGCCGGTTCCCGAGGAGCTTCCGTGGAAGTGGCCTGGATTCAAGTTCCCCGGCGCTCCATGATCCCCGCCCCCGGCTGTCTCAGGATGGCCGGGGTTTTTCGTGTCCGGGACTTGCTTCCGAAGTTTACGAAGCAACCGCGCGGAGCTGCTCCATAAATTTGTGGAGCAAATCACTCCCGGACTTGGTTGATAAACTTATCAATCAAATGCCGCGGGACTGCTTCATAGATTTATGATGCAGGTCACTGCCTGATAAATTTATCGCTCAGGTGGAATTTGAGCCGTCAGGGGGTGCGACAGGGTAGGGCACCGTCAAAAGATCGGGGCGGGAAATTGCCCGTGCTGGCCGGTTCTTTCGTCGCTTATCCATTGCTTAAAATGCTTCTTTTTCGTTCTCCATGGTGCGCAATGGTGCGTGCCGCCAGTCTGGTTTCCCGGTTCAGACGGCATTTTCCCGGTTTGCGCCCCGGCGTCGTCCATGGATTGAACATCCACAGGAGCGTCCAGCCAATCAGAATACCCGCCGCGGTGACCGCCTGCACCCTCCAGGATTTTTCCGCGACAAAGAACGCCAGCACATAACCGATGGCGATCTGCTGGAGTACCCGGATAAATCCGATTTGGATATACTCCTGTCCGACTTGATCGAGGATGATCCCAACGAGAGTCAGGTTGAACGCCCGCAGCAGCACATGCCGGAAGCGTTTTCCCCATGCATCCCCGGCCTCCCTGCGGCGGGCGAGGGCGAAGGGCATCGCCACCCCCACCATGAACATGAACGACGGCTGGATGAGGTCCCAGTAAACGCATCCCTCCCACGCCACGTGGTCATTTTGAACGTAGAGCCAGTGCCAGCCCGGCACGTTCTTCAGCGAATGAAAGATGCCGCCGAAGAGCAGGGTCAGCATGATGAATCCGCGATAGGCGTCGAGGGACGTAAGGCGTCCCTGGGCGCGCCCTGCGGAGTCCGCGGCGGATGGTTCAGTCATCCCGCGGTCCATCGGCAGCGGCCCGCGGGTGCCCAGCGCCAATGCAAACGCAGGTGCGGAGATGGCTCAGTCCTGCGGCACGGTGATCCGGTCTCCCTCTTTGGGCAGTGGATGGCTGTTCGCATTTCACGAGTTCCGTGAACAGGACTTCGTCGCGGCGCACCCCGGCACGGGTTTTGCAGGGCCAACGTGGATTTTTTCCCCCTGAAAAAATCCGTCTCTTCTTCAATTGCAGTGCACCTACCGCCCAGGGGCGGCTTCTTATATGAAAAAACCGGCCAGAGCAGCCATCCTCGTGATGGCGTCTTTCTCCTTTTGCCTTCTGAAAAGTCTGCAGGGGCAAACGACCATCGTTCCTTCAGGCGCTTCATGGAAATATCTCGATAACGGCACCGATCCGGGAACGGCATGGCGGGCCCCCGCCTTCGATGACGGCGCATGGGCCTCAGGTTCCGCCGAACTGGGGTATGGCGACGGCGATGAGGCGACGGTCGTCAGTTTTGGTTCCAACAGTTCGGCGAAATATGCGACGACCTATTTCCGGCACTCGTTCACCATTACCAATCCCGCTGATTATCCTTCGCTGAAAGTGCGCCTCATTCGCGACGATGGTGCGGTGGTCTATTTGAACGGCTCGGAAATCAGGCGCGACAACATGCCTGCAGGCACCGTCAGCTTTACGACGCTGGCTTCCACAGCCCTCGGCGCGCCTCAGGAATCCACTGTTTACGAGACCATTGTCTCCGGCGCCGGACTGGTGGCAGGGACGAACGTCCTGGCTGCCGAGATCCATCAGGCAAACGGAATCAGCACGGATCTGAGTTTCAAACTTGAATTGATAGGGTTGAACTCCGCAGTGAATGTTACGAGGGGGCCGTACCTGCAACTTGGAACGCCGACGGGTATCATCGTTCGCTGGCGCACGGATACGGCCTCGGACAGTCGCGTCCGGTTCGGAACGGCCGCAGGCAGCCTGACCGCCACCGCCGACGATGCCGCGCAGACCACCGAGCACCTCATCCAGCTCTCGGGCCTCACGCCAGGCACACAGTATTTTTATTCCGTGGGGACCACGGCCGCCACGCTCGCCGCCGGACCGGATTACACCTTCTTCACTGCACCGCCCGCAGGCAGGGCGCAATCCACCCGCGTGTGGGTGCTGGGCGATTCCGGCACCGGAGACTCCACCGCGGCCGCCGTGCGCGATGGCTACACGGCCTTTGGCGCGGGCCGGTATACCGACGTCTGGCTCATGCTGGGCGACAATGCCTACGAAACCGGCAGCGATGCGGAATTCCAGACCGCTGTTTTCGACATGTACCCTTCCTATCTTCGCCAGACGCCGCTATGGTCGGCCATTGGAAACCATGAAACGGCGCAGGCGACGAACCCTCCGCTGACCATTCCATATTTTCAGAATTTTACCTTTCCTGCGGCCGGAGAGGCGGGCGGCGCTGCCTCTGGAACGGAGAAGTATTATTCCTTCGACTACGGCAGAATTCACTTCATTGCCCTGGATTCGATGACTTCGTCCCGGCTCCCGGGCGGCACCATGCTCGAATGGCTGCGGGCGGATCTGGAGTTCACCAGTCAGGATTGGATCATCGCTTTCTGGCATCATCCGGTTTATTCGAAAGGCTCACACGATAGCGATACCGCCACAGAATCAGTGCAGATGCGCGAGAATATCCTGCCGGTGCTGGAAGCCGGCGGAGTGGATCTCGTCCTTGCGGGGCACAGTCACTGTTACGAACGCTCCTTTTTTATCGACGGGCACTACGGAGTGTCATCCACTTTCAATCCCTCGATGAAACTCGACGGTGGAAGCGGACGCACAGATGCTGCGGGCGCCTACACGAAGCCCGCCGGACTCCCGGCCAATCAGGGCGCGGTCTATGCCGTGGCGGGGAACGGCGGAAAAGTCTCGAACTGGACGGGAGGAAGCACCGCTGAATTTAATCCATCACCACATCCTGCCATGTATTACTCCGCTCTGCATACGGGATCGATGGTGATCGATATCAATGGCGACCGGTTGGATGCAAAAATGATTCTCACAACGGGAGCGGTGGACGATTATTTCTCCATAGTCAAAAATGTGCCTAACAGTCCCCCGTCGGTGGCCATTTCCAGTCCCGCCGCCGGGGCGGCGTTTCAAGCCCCGGCGAACATTGAGATCACTGCCACTGCGACCGACGTCGACGGTACTGTGCAGCAGGTGGATTTTTATGCGAACGATGTTCCAATCGGCACTGCTGCGACCGCGCCCTTCTCGATTACATGGAACAACGTCCCCGCCGGGAACTACGCGCTGAGCGCCGCGGCGACAGACAATCTGGGGGCCACTGTGCCCTCCACCGCCGTCAACATCACGGTCAATCCGGGAGTGCCGCCGCCTGCCGCGCCATCCGGACTTGCCGCGACAGCCGTTGCCAAAACGCAGATCAATCTGACATGGACTGACAATTCCACCGGTGAAACCGGTTTTCAAATAGAGCGTTCCGTGAACAACAGCGGTGCGTTTGAACGGATTGCCCAGGTCAACCCGGACACCGTCAGCTACTCTGATAGAGGAGTGCTTGCCAATAAGACATATTTTTACCGCGTAAGGGCCTTCAGCACGGGCGGACAGTCGGCCTATTCCAACACGGCTTCCGCGAAGACTCCCAGGAAATGACCGGAACGGTTTGCCGTGGCGCGGGGCTTTTCCCACGGGCCATCACTGGTCCCGAAACGGATCATGCATCCGGCGCCGGGCGGCAGACGTAATTTTGGCGGACCTTTCGCGTCCTCAATCTCCCCACCATATTGACGCTCGCGGCCGGTGTGTTCCGGCGCGGCGGTTGATACCTCGGGCAGGGAGTAAACCGTGTGCGGCGCTGCCTGTGCACTTTTGCTTCTATACCGATGAACTGCTATCACTTGATTGCTGTGGGTACCTGCTGGGCATTAACCCGCGAGTCAGATTCCGCCACTCTCCGTGAATACACGACGCGCTGGCAAGCGATCGATGATTGCCGCGAGATCCTAAGCGGAGAGCTGTGCTCCCTTCT
>DATAIE010000444.1:0-3196 GCA_036262875.1 Verrucomicrobiales bacterium | reverse complement strand
GCCACGGGCAGCGAAACCTCCTGGACGGAAACCAGCATCCCCGCTTCCCCCGGCCAGCGCTTCTATCGCGTGCGCAAGACAAACTGACTGCCTCTCCTGAGGGCCTCGAGAGCGATTTATTTGGCTGCGAGACCCTCCACCCCGTCAGGCTTTTCAGACAGATAGAGATACAGGATTGCCATGGCATCGATTGGATGACCGGTGGTGTTGTTGTATTCGGCCACGAGGGAATACTGCCCGTCCTTTTTGAAGGGGATGCCCCCCTGTGAAACGATTTCTGTCATGTCCTGCACCCCCGTTTTGTCCTTGAAGTCGGCGGACTGGATTTCCGCTACCGTCGCACCGCTGGAATTGTCGACGAGCTTCAATTTGACGCCCGTGGGATGGAGGTGGCCCGTGATGTAGTGTGCCCGGGTGTTGTAGGGCAGGTTCATCTGTTTGGAAACGTCCGTGGTGTAGGAATGCGTGCCGGGGGGCACCATCCAGTGGATCGTGTTGTTGGACCCGAATTGCTGCATCACTCCGTCTGCAGAGGCGTTCTCCACACAACAACTCGCACCCGGATGATTTTTGATCCCAAGGTCCGCGAAGACACTGGGCACTGCCGCCTTGAGATCGAGTTTGCAGCTCTCACCGCATTTTTCCCCCTGATGTTCCTTCGGGTCGATGGTCATTGCCGTCTCTTTACCCTCCTTGTGGGACTGATACACATACACCGACCGGCGAAACACCGGCCTGATATTCTCCGATGAATCAGCATACGTAACACGGGTGCGAATACGGATGTCCTGCACCGGCACGTCCTGATTTTGGTTGAGGACCATCGTCAGATAGTCCAGCCGGGTTTTGTTGTGAATGGGGACACCAAACCCCGGCGGCAGTTTCATCCCAAGCTTTCCGGGCACCAGCGTAAAGAGACGCCAATCCGCATGCACCGCCGGACTGAAGCCGCCATTGTGCGCCTCCGGAGTCTCCGTCGCGGCGCAAAGGGTCAGGTTCGCATGGCAAAAGAACTCCGGGGAGCGTTTTTCCAGCGTCTGTGCATCCACCACCTCCGACTCCACCCCCGTCACAAACAAGGTCGCCGAATCGGGGTGTGATTCGCTCAGCCGCATCCTCTCCTGGACGGTCGACGGACCCTCCATGCTCCGGTACATCCGGTCAATCCTGTAGGGAGAGGAGACAATTTCCAGTTCTCCACTCTTACCCGCAGCCGCTGCCTTCCGGCCCAACACGCGACTCTCCGGATCAATCACCGGATTGCAGAGCCGAAACACGATCCCACCCGCGACAAGCAAGCCGTAGATCCCGAAGCGAAGTCCTTTCGTCATACTGAATATAATTTCCATGAAAATAATACCTCAGAAGTCCATCGCAAGTGAAATCTCGTGCTCCAATGCGCGGCTCACAAACCCGCGCCAGGAGGCGCGACATGGCTGATGTGCGGAGGTCCCGCCGGACATGGACCGAATAACGGCTATGATTCATGTAAATTATGAAAATTGACAGAAATCGGAGAATCGCGTTAGTTTTGGCATGACCCTACGAACCTTCCTTTCCATTCTCCTGCTCGCCGCTCTGACCGGCTGCACACTGCCGCCTCCCGCCCAGCCCCTCATCCTGACGAGGGAAGATCTTCTCCTGAAACGAAAACCCTATCAGGATGGCGATTCGTGTGTGGAGACGGAAACCGTGGTCACGAAAACGTATTACTCCAAGTGATCGGTTTCCGGTGACTCTCGCCCACGCCGGCTCAACGCGCTCCCTGGCCGCTTCATCGCCGTTCCTTCCTAAAGCTGTGTGATCAAATGCACCCCGCGCGTTTGACGGCGGCTGGATCAGTCGCGCCCGGGCGGGGATGGCTCCCTCGCGGCACCGGAGGTATCGTCGGTGTGGCCGGTTTCGGAAGCCGGGTAGAGTTTCAGACTTGCCGGACTCACAATGCCAATGTCCGGGAGCTCGCCCCGGGAGGTGCGGCATTTGGGGCCCTCCAGTCTCTTCGATTCGAGGAACATCCCGCGCGCTTCCGGTCCGTGATTCTCATACATCATGAATAGTCTGCCATCCGGAGCGGTGCAAACGTTCGCAACATATCGCGGCCGGCAATCCGTCAGGGCATTGTAGCGGAAGGTGACGTGCATTTGCGAGCGATGGCAGACATTTCAGGAAAGTAGCGGCAGGTGATCCCTTTTCAAGAGGTCCGCTCCCGGAACCTTCTTCTTGAGTGGTGGCCCAATGGATTGCGCCACAGCGTCTCCGAAGACATATCACAACGGAAGACTATCAGTAGTAGGACTGCCAGACGGTGCGCACCCCTCTTTTTAGGATGTTTGAAGGAATATGCACTTCCGCGACGCCTTCGTCTGAGCCGAAGGGCTGGATGCCGTCTTTCGACAGCCACGCATTGCGCAGGGTAAGGATTCGATTCTCCACGGCGGCCTGCTGACCATACTTCAGCCCGCCGCCGATTTCCTGAGTGCCTTCCACGAAATAAATCTCTCCCGCCCCGCCACCTCTTATGGACCACCTCCAGAATTTGGAGCGCTGCGGGACGCTCGTTCCGACGGAATAGGTGTCGTCCACGGAATCCGTCCGGCTGTTGGCCCCCAGCCTCCAAGCGCCCATCCACGGGTGGTCCATCAACTCCGTCACCCAGCCGACGGTCTGATCCTCGTCATCGAAGTCCGGAAGCGGAATGACATGCGGCCTCATGAACGTCAGGCGCAACGAGGGAGGGTTGGCGGAGGAGTCCGGTTGTTGGATTACGATACTACTGGAACTGAACATGGCGGTTTGGAGTTTGAAGTTCACTTCCTGATCCCCGCGCCATCGTGGATTCCTTACAGAAAAAGAAAATAAAATCCGCGCTTCCTCGCGAAGTGGGGGCGGGGCTGTTCCCCCCTCGTGGTTGGGCCGCGCGCCATGGGCGCGGGAAATGTCGCCAGACTGCCCGCATGGCGCAGAAACGCCTGGCTCGAATTGCACGCGGACATCCTCATCATTGCCGCCATTCTGCCGGCTTCCATTATCTGGCAGCAGTGGGTGAGCGGCATCTTCACCCAAAACCTTTCCGGCGAAGGCGGGGGCACCCGCCTGTTCGCCTTCCTGATGTCGCTGGGGGCGTTTGCCCTGTTTTATTTCGCACCGCGGCTCGTGCTCGTGTTCGACCGCCTGAGAGACAAATTCATGTGGAGCA
>DATAIE010000443.1:0-18280 GCA_036262875.1 Verrucomicrobiales bacterium | reverse complement strand
AACTGGACGGAGTCGATCAAGGTTCCGTCCGGGCTGCGGAAGGTAATGGTTTCGCCGCCCTTGCTGATACTGAAGCCCAGTTGTGTCGACTCCAGGACCAGGCGCTCTCCCGCCGCGAGGGAGGAGCCTCCGGCGAAGACGTATTTGGCGTTGCCGGCCTCATCCGACAGGGAGCAGCCGCTGAGGGAGGCGGTGGCGGAGCCCCAGTTGTAGAGCTCGATCATGTCAGGCGAGGTGGCGGAGTCGGCCAGCACTTCACTGAGAACCACGGAGGGCACGCCGGCATTCACGGTGAAACTGATCGTCGTGGGCAGGTCCTGATACCAGCCGGCATCGTTGCGGCCCCACACCGAAAGCTGGTGGGTGCCGTTCGTGAGACCACTCAGAGTGATGGGCGTGCTCACCGGCGTCTCGGCGCTTTCAGCTCCGGCATCCACAGTGTACCGGTAGTGGGAGTAGCCCCATGACCATGCCGTCTGGCTGACCGGAGTGAAGCTGCCGGAAGGGCCCACGGAAAGCGTCACGCTAGCCGGCCATATATTTCCGGGAGGAGTTTTCACTGTAATACCCAGCGTCCGTGAATCAGCGCCGAGGTCCTGCCCCAGCGCCCCGGCCCCGAGGGCGGGAGAGCAGTTCTGCGGGGTGAGCGCGGCGATGACCTGGGCCGCGGTGGCGGTGCCCGGAGTGGTGATGAGGGACAGATTCAGCATGGGGTCCACCACGCGGTTGCCGCTGGCCGTCGCACTGGCCGGAGGCGCAACGGGGAGGATGTTGTTGACCATGGTCAACTGGTTGAGCGCCGGATCGTAGTTCCGCGTGAGGTTCTCGACGTCCGCGATGATATTGCCCTCCAGATACATTCCCTTTCCTTCGCCGGTTACATCGTCATCGTCGAAATTCACCACTCCGGAGCCGGTATCGATGCCGCCGGTTTTGGTGAGGTGAGCGATGGTGTTGTAGAGCACTACCGCGGAATTTCCGTTAGGCTGGTTGTTGCCCTGCTTCATGGTCACGGCATTGTCGCAGTCATAGAACAAATTGCGGATGACCGTCACCTGACTGAACTCGGCATTGTCCGCCCCCCCGGAGACGCCGCTGCTGCTGTCCGGTGATGATCCGTTCCGGTGGCAGTGCATGAAGATGTTGCCCTCCACCCAGGCGTCGGTGCTGTCGAGATCGAGGATGTCATCGTCCGACCCGGTAAACACACAGTTCAGTACCTGAAGGATCGGGCCCGGACGGTTGCCGCCGGTGAAGTCGATGGTGTCGTTGTAGGCCTGGGTTTTGCCGAACCAGCAGTCGCGAATGATGCCGTGGCCGCCGGCAGCGATTCCGCCCGTTCCGTGGATCGGTTCAAACCCGGCGGTCGAGTCCGGGAAGACACAGTCCCGCACGGTGAACGAACTGGCGTCGAAGGAGAGGAAGCCAACACCCGGATTGCGGAACGTGAGGTGATCCAGTTCCACGGACGCGCCGTTCTGAGTATGCAGGGCCACATCGCCGTTGTTCTCAAAGGTGACGTAACTGAGCGTCGTCGGAAGAGGCGCTGCACCGTTGACGGTGATACCGCCCCAGTTGCCCGTGCCGGAGGGAATGCGTGTGAGCGTGATGCCGGCGGCGGCGGTGCCCTGTGCGACGAGGCGTCCGCCCGCCGGGATGGAAATGTCCACTCCGGAAGCGAGGAACACCGTGGTGCCGGGCTGAATGGTCAGCGTGACTCCGGAGGGGATCGTGAGATTCGCGGTGACATTGTAGGGACCCGCCGCAGGTGTCCAGGTTTCGCTGGCAGCCAGCGTGCCGCTCTTGCTGGTGCCTGTGGTGTCATACCAGATGGTGACTGTTTGCGTGGCGATCTGAGCCCCCGTTTCGTCAAAGGCGCTGCACACGAGGGAGTTGATCCCCGGTTTCAAAGTGACCGCCGTTCCGGCACTCCAGGTATTGTCCGCGGCGGCCGTCGAGCCGTAGGGATTGGTGGTGACCTGGATGCCGTTCACCGTGACGATGGCGGTGCGGGCGGGATCGATCTTGCCGCCCAGACTGCCGAGGTCTGTTGCAGAAGTGCTGCGGGGCAGCCCGTTTTGCACCGTCAGCGAGGTTGCCGCCGTAAAGGCCGTGGGGAGGAAAGTCTCGATCGTGGTGCGGCGGTCATTGAGGAACGTCTTGATCTGATTCCTGATCTGGTCGCCATTCGGCGTAAACTGAGTTCCCAGCCACGTGCTGTCCAGCAGTTGATCGACCGTGGCGTCGAACCGGGGCTTTGCGAAGAGGGTGTCCAGGTAGTGCCGCAGCGCCGCTTTGAACTTCCGTCCCGTCACCGGGTTTCGGTAGAACTTGTCCATCTGAGTCAACGTGGCGTTGTCGATGAAGCTCGGGTCCGTGCACTGATAGATCGTGGTATTGGCCGGAGCCGTTTCATCGCCCAGATTGATGGCGCGCAGGTTGAAGCAGGTGTCGAGGTCGTGCGGAATGATGCGCGCGAGACGATCCGTGGCGCCGAAATAGACGGAATAGTCGTCGTCGTCACCGTTGGACATGTTCGTTTCACCGTGGTTGATGATCGTTGCGATGGCGAGGAACCGGCACCATTCATCGATATCGACCGTGTCTGCGATGATCGTGTGGAAATTGTCGTTCGTGCCGGCGTTCAAGTCCTGCATCCATGCGTGGAGATCGGTCCAGTCGTTTTGAGCGGCGTTGGTTTGTTTGGTGTAACCCTCGTTCACATAACCGCCCACGGCATAACCCCCGGCACCGATGGTCGGCAGCGTGGAGACCTGCCACCGGGCACCACCGAATCCGGCACGGATTTTTCCGTAGCCGTTGCCGTCATCATTGTCAGGGAACCATTCGCTGATGGTGTCCCCGCCGCGGGGAAGGAGATCGCAGTAGTAGCCAAACGTACGGTTCCCGTTTCCGTCGAGAATCCGGTTCACGCCATTGATCCGCATGCCGACCAGTCCCGCCTTTTCACAGGGGACGCCGGCGGCCTCGAAGAGCCGGCTGGCCAGCAACTGAGAGTAGACATACTTCACATTCATGGTGAACGCGGTCCGTCCGTTCCATGGATTGTCTTTGGGAATATCCATGCGCAGGTTGATCGGCGTGTCACTGCGGCTGCTGTTGCCGCGGGGGCGGATACCGCCCAGGTAGCGAATGTCGAAGTCGCTTCCATGCCGGAAGATGACCGTGCAGTTGGGGGCGACGTTGCTCTGACGGGAAGTGAGGCCCGCATTGAACGAGGCGTTGTCCGCACCGGTCATGACGAGCTGATAGAGCGGGCGGCTGTCCGTCCAGACCTCTTCGTTCACCTGGTAAAGACAGTTCGCGTTCTGCTGCGGATTGCCGCCTGCCAGGTCGAGGGTCGGAGCCGGCCACGTGCGGGAGTTGGAGGCGGCGTCCGTGGCCCGCACGTAAAACTCCACGACCCTGTTCAGAGCCTGGGCGGGAATCACCGCCCCGAACACACCGTCCCCGGCGGCTCCGTCGCCGCGGAGGCCGTTGTCCGCCATGACCACCTCGGTGAACGTTGCGGATTCGGGTGATGTTCCGGAAGGCAGCCATGTGCGGTAGAATACCGACGCGGTAAATCCGCTGGCCTGTTCATCTTCGATCGTGGCGGTGACGAACACCTGCTGGGTATGGTCCGGCACAGCGGGGCTGTGCTTCACCTTGCGGATGAGCGGCGCGGAGTTGGTAAGCGCCACGGCTGTGTTGGCCGCGCCGGGTGTCGGTGCAGCGGCGGCCCAGTTTTGACCGCTGTTGTGGTTCAGAGTGACGTTGCGCAACTGAAGGGAGGAGCCGCCGGCATTTCCCAGTTCCGGATCAGGATCGGCGGGCGTGCTCCACTCGAGGCCGGGGTCGGTACCCAGCGTGCCCACGGGAGGCGGCGCATCGCCCGGGGTATTGGTGGCCCGCCACACGTTCATCAGTTTGCGTACGGCCCAGTCGCCTTCGTCCGCGTATTCCACCTCATCCACCACCTCGTTGTCGGCGTTCACGAGCCGGATGTCTTCCCCGCTGTTGGAAAGCCGTCCGCCCGCGCCCCACGCGGTGGACGTCACGTTGGCGGCACCGGGGTATTTTGCGGTAAAGGCGGCACTGTTGGCCGGAACGGCGAGGTAGCCCTTCCCGGGAATCAGAATCGAAGGAAACGCATAGTTGACCCCTTTCGTAAAACGCCAGCCGGTGAGGTCCACGGCGGCATCGCCGTAATTGTAGACCTCGATGAATTCCTCGTTCACTCCCGTGGTGCCCGGCGGGTTGTACATGATCTCGCTGATCGCCAGAGTATTCAAATCAGCCGTCACATTCAGCGTCACGGTGGTCGTTGCGGACTGTGCCGTGCCGTCAGTGGCGCGGTAGGTGAAGGTGCGAACTCCGGAGAAGCCGGTGACCGGCGTGTAAGTAAACGAGCCGTCCGCATTGAGAGCCAGCGCGCCGTCCAGGGTGGAAGTGACCAGAGCCACCGTCAGCGTGGAATTGTCCACATCGGAATCGTTGCGCAGCACGCCATTGGCGGCGGTCACTGAAAACGGTGTATCGATCCGGACTCCGTAGGTGTCAGCTGCGGCGACCGGCGCGTCATTCACTGCGGTGACCGTGAGCGAGGTGGTGACGGGGGCGGAGCGGCGCGTCCCGTCGAAGGCACGGTAAGTGAAATTGTCCGCTCCATAGAAGTTCGCCGCCGGAACGTACGTGAAGGAACCGTTCCCGTTCAGAGTGAGTGTTCCGTGCTGAACGTTTGTTACCAGTTCTGCGGTGAGCGGCTGGCTTTCGGGGTCGCTGTCGTTGGAGAGAACACCCAGTGCGGGCGTGGCGCTGAGGGGAGTATCCTCAGCAGTCGTGTAGGCATCAGCGACCACCACAGGCACGGCATTGAGAGAAACGGTCACGGTGGCAACGCTGGACTGGCTGACGGCATCCTTTGCCCGATAGGTGAACGAGTAAACGCCGCCGGTCGGCGCAGAGAAGGAGAAGGAACCGTCGGCATTGAGAGTCAGCACCGCGCCGCTTCCGGGCGGACTGACGACTTCCGCGGTCAACACGGTGCCGGCGTCCACGTCGGTATCGTTGGCCAGGACCCCTTGAGCCGCTGCGATGGTCAGGGTTTGTCCCGGGTCTCCCGCGTAGGTGTCATTTACGGCGACCGGCAGGTCATTCACGGGAGCCACATTGATCGTTACCGTTGCCGGAACGGAAGCCCGGGTGTCGGTCGCGCGATAGGTGAATGAATCCGCGCCATTGTAGTTCGCAGCGGGGGTGTAGAGGAAGGAGCCGTTCGCATTCAGCGTCACGGTGCCGTGGGAGGGTTGCGTGGCGATGACCGCCGTGAACGGGTCGCTTTCCGCGTCCGTGTCGTTCGCCAGGACTCCGCTGCCCGCGGTGACATTCAGCGGGGTGTCCTCGGTGGCTGCGTAGGTGTCCGGATTGGCCACCGGGGGGACGTTGGGGCCCGTCACCACCGTGATGTTCGCCGTGGCCACGGCGGAAAGCATATTGGTCGAGTCCTTCGCCTTATAGGTGAACGAATCCGCGCCGGTGTAGCCATTGGCCGGCGTGTAGGTGAAGGTGCCGTTGGGATTCAGAGTCAGTGTCCCGTGCGCCGGCTGGGTCTCGATTTGAGCCGTGAGTGTGGCGGTCTGCCCCGGGTCGGGATCCACATCGTTTGCGAGCACGCCGGCAGCGGTAGCGCGGGTGAGGCGGATGCGAAGGTCGAATGAGATATCGGAACTGCTGGCACCGTTTTGGTGGACCTCGGCCGCCAGAAGATTCGCGCCGTCATGGAACACCGTGGCCGGCAGCGTCCAGGTTTGTGTGGAGTTGTTATTGATGTTCCCCTGGACGACGTAGTCGAACGGAAGGTCCACCGGGGCGCCCGCAAGGTTGGTGGTGCGGGCAGCTTCCACCCCGTTGATGTAAAGGACGCCGCCGTCGTCATAGAGCATCTGCACTTCCACACCGGTGACGTTGTGCAGGTTTAGAACGTCCAGATTCCGGCGGAAGTAATAGCCGAGGAACTTGTCCGTCGCCGTGGAGTTGAACGCCGGGTCGGGATTGTCCGCAATCTGCGTGGCCTCATCTCCGTTCCCGTAGCCCAGTTCCGCTGCGCCCACTTTCCAGTCCGCGTTTTCCACGTAGGCATCCGTGCGCCAGACCGTTCCCTGATTCCGGTTCGCCAGCACGATGGAGTCGAAATAATGCCAGTCTGCGGATTTGTAAGGCAGCACTTCGTCCGTGGTCGAACCGGGCGCGGTGGCGGTGACGACGAGCGGCGTGTTTTTGACGGCGGTGTAAGTATCGGCCACCGCGGAGGGGGGATCGGGCACGTCCGTTACGTTGATGGTCACAGTTACCGGATTGGAGAAACCGGTGCCGTCACTCACACGATAGGTGAAAGTGTCCGTGCCCGAAAAGAGGCCGGTGGGCGTGTAGGTAAAGGAACCGTTCGCGTTCAGGGAGAGCGTTCCGTTGGGAGTCGTCGAAACCACCGCTGCCGTGAGGGAAGCCGCGGGGGATTCCACATCGGAGTCGTTTACCAGGACGCCCTGAGCGGCGGCCACCGTGAGAGGAGTTCCCTGTCCGGTGGTATAAGTATCCGCGCCACCGACCGGCACATCATTTACGGAAGCGATGTTGATGGTCACGGTGGCCGCATTCGACTGGCCGGTGCCGTCCACCGCCTTGTAAGTGAAGGAATCCGTGCCGAAGTAGTTAGCCGCGGGCACATAGTTGAAGCTGCCGTCCGCGTTCACCGTCACGGCCCCGTGCGAAGGATCGGAAGCCTTGACCGCCGTCACCGGTGCCACTCCGCCCGTGTCGTTCGCGAGGAGGGAGACACTGCCCGGCACCGTCAGAGAGACATCGTCAAAGGTCACTTCGAACGGTTCGTTCGTATTATTAAATCCGGCGGTCCCAATATTGCCGTATCCGCCCAGCGTGAGGGTATGGCTTCCGGTGCTCAGCGGAATATTGAAGGTGCTTTGCTTCCAGCCGCTGTCGATGGCACCGCCACCGTTGCCGTTCCCCACCTGGTAGTCCACGGCGAGGTGCGTGCTGGTGGGCGGATGGGCAGTGCCAAACTGCGTTCCGTCCACATCGCAAAGGACTTCCTGATACTCTCCCGCATCATAGTCCTGCCCCGAGACAAGGCGATGGCGGAAGGTAAGGGTTACGGTGGCGGCGGAAGCCAGAGAGAACGTTTTGCGCCAGCCGCCGGAGACCGAAGTGCTGCCGCCGAAGGAGAAGACGTTTCCCATTTGCAGACGCAGCCCGCCCGTCCCGTTGAAGCCGGTCGTTGGCGAGTGGCTCTGCGCCGAATAGGCTTCATTTCCGGAGGCAAAGAAAATGCCGTTCACTGCGGCAAAGCCTTCGGTGGCGGAGGGTGCCAGTTTCACGTCGATGCCCGCATCGGAACTGTTCGCCGAGTTCTGATGCAACTCGATGGCGAGAACATTCTGTCCGTTCACAAATGAAGAGGACGGGATCAGGATGGTGGAATAGGCTGTCTCGCTCCCGCCCTGACCGCCCACAACGGCATCCGGCTCCACAGCGACATTGTCCGGATAGTTCGCCCGTCCGACCGGCTGCCCGTTGAGATAGACGATGCATCCGTCATCGGCGAGCACGGATACCGCCCAGTTTGGCGCGACGGCAGCCTGCGCCGCCGTCATGGTGAAAACATTCCGGAACAGGTAGCTGTTTACCGTGTTGTTCTGATTGTTGCCGGTGATGCCCGCCAGGAGATTTGCCGCCCCCGGCAGCCCGTCCACGCCTCCGCCCTGGATGGGCATGGCCGAGGATTTCCATGGTCCGATGACTGAGGTGTTTTTATTAAAGGCGAGGGCTTTCCAGTTCACGCCTTCGTCGTCCAGGGGATACTGGTTTGTGCCGCCCGCCGCGACGGTCTTCATCGCATCGAGATAATCCCAGGTGGCGGGCAGCGTGAAGGTGGAGGCCGGGGCTTCGAAGGCCGCGTTGATCAAATTGACCGCCGAATTTCCCGCGGGGACATCCTCCTGAGTGCTGAAAGTATCATCGACGGCGGTCGGCACCGCATAGATCAGGGAGGGGAGCAGGACAGCGGCAAGCAGCAGCCGGGGGGTGGAGGTGGGTGAGTGCATGGATAGGGTGCGGGGGGTGAAAGGAAGAGGAAAGCGGGCCCGGGAAAACACCTTGCAGGTGCAGAAGTTTACTTCATGAGGTGCCCTTTAGAGGACACATTTTTACCAAATTCTCACAATTGGACGCTCATTTCGGCGTCGTGGCCGGAGGGGTGGCGGCAGGCTGCGGTTTAAAACGCTGCATCCACTCTTCACGGCTCTTCTTCTCGTCGGCGCGGGCCTGATCGAAAATCTCCGCCTGCGCGGGTGTGAGGCTTTCCCGGATGATCCGGTCTTTTGCTTCGTCACGCGCTCCCATCCCCGGGAAGGGGGCGGATACTTCCTCCGCAGGCTCGACCGGATTCAGTTCATACTGAGCGAGAGCCTGGAAGATGTGGTCTTTTTGATCCGGGCTGAGGTCGATACTCCTGCTGACCGACCGCAGTGAATCGGAAGCCGCGTTCTCCGCGTTGCTGACTTTCCGGGCCTCCTGGGTTTTGGTGTACTGGGCAAACTGATCCTCTGTCAGAATGGGTTTGAGAGTGGCATCTTCGGTGAATGATGAATTGCGTCGCGGGTCCAGTTTGGCGAGAGCGGCCTTTTCCTCTTTGGTTAGGCTTGCCGGGTCCTGCATCATACGGTTCACGATTCCGGCCTGAAACATTTTGGTCATCTCCTCCACAGCGGCGCTGCTTTTGGTTTCCAGGGCTTCCCTGATCTGGTCCTTCTGGGCGTCGGTGAGGTCCGGGAGATTGGCGCAGATGCGCTTGAATTCACTGGTGGCGCGCTTTTTGGCGTCATCCTTTGCGCGTTTGAGCATCTCATCTCCGGAAAAGGGATTGGGGAAGCCACCCCCAGGATTCGCGGGACTGCTGGCTTTTGGCGCAGCGGTGGTGGTCTCCGCGACCTCCGGTTTTTTCGCCCCCAGCGGAGAGGAGGCCCGGCTGGATTCCACCGGGGACGGTGCCACACGGGGCGCGGTGCGGGCGATCCGCAGTTGCTCCTGCAGGTCGGTATTCTGACGCCACAGCATGGTCATGGGAATTGCGCAGAGGGCAAGAACGACCACAGAGGTCTTAACAGTGGAGGCAACATTCATGGCGTGGATGGTATGGGCGGAGAGGGTGGCGGCGGTGAGGGATGGAGCGGTTTGCAGGGCTCCCGCCGCGATGGCGGCGGCGGAGGCGGGCTTAACGCAAAGTGTCTGAGCCGTGAGGACGGCGGCGAGCGCCGCCTCCGTCGTGAGAACCCCGCGCTTTTTCAGAAAGCCGCTCAGACGGTGCAGGGAGCGCTGCACACTCTTCCGGCTGGCCTCTTCGCTTTTGCCGGTGGCTGCGGCGATTTCGCGAATGCTCTTCCGTTCATAAAACCGCATCACCACCAGGTGCCGGTTTTCCGCAGACAGACGGGAAATGGCTTCATCGAGGTGCGGACGGATACCCTTCCACGAAGGATTCTCAGAGGAATGGAGGGTGGTCATATGCTCACTGAATTGTTGAAGTGCGTCCCGGTAACGCGCGGCTTTACGGCAGGCATTGCGGGCCTCGAGGAAGGCGGTGTGATGGAGCCATCCGGAAAGACTCTCGCGACCGAGCGAGGCCGCCTTGCGCACGAGAATGGCGAAGACCGTTTGGGTAATCTCCTCAGCCATGGCCCTGTCCTGCGTACGCCGCAGCGCCACGCCGTTTACCATTCCGGCATGACGTTCCACCAGTTCGCGAAACGCGGCCTCATCCCCTTCGGAGGCGAAGCGGTGCAGTAGGTCGGAGTCGCTGTCCATGCAAACCTCACCCGTCACGGGAAAGTCCGAATTGGACATTTTTTTCAGGAAAAGATCAATCCCTTCGAATATGGCCGGATTACGCCCCTTCGAATCTTCCGCCTGTTTGCGGACATGCCGCCCTGTCTTAAAGTTCCGTATCAGGCCCGCGCGCGGCGGCGCAGCAGCGCCAGCCCGCCAAGACCCAGGAACAGCACGGAGGAAGGTTCCGGCGCATTGGAAAGCTGCAGCGTCGCTCCGTCCGCGAGCACAGCGCCGTAATAGGTTCCGGCGGTGGGGCTGGAGGCCAGAGTGAAGTGATTCAGGATTTGCGCGGGTGTAAGCGCCGAATTGTAGAATGCCACCTCATCCGCGAGAGACGTGGTGGCGCTGCTAACGTCGGCATTTGCCCCGATCGAGAAAATGGGGGAGTTGGCGAGGGTGTTCGGATTGTAAACACCGGTGGCGGCTCCATCGTTGGTGCTGTCGGCCAGGATTCCGTTGACGTAGAGCAGTGCGGCGCTGCCGTTCCAGGTGGCCACCACGTGGTTCCATGTGTTCAGATTGCTGGTTCCGCCGGTCAGGTCCCAGCCAAGGCCGCTCCCCACGCCATTGTACATCCGGAAATTCCAGCCTGTTCCCGCCGCCCGCTGAAAGAAAATCCAGCCGGAGCGGTTTGCGCCCGCCGTGAAGCGGTTTGAAACGATGGCATCGTCGTTGTCCGAAGCGGACGGGTTCGCCCAGAATTCAATGCTGAACGAACTGCCCGCGGAGGGATTGAGGGCGGCGAGGAAAGGAATGGTGGTGTTTCCGCCACCGGCGGGATATCCCACGCTCTGATCCCCCCCTGCCGAAACAGCCCCCGGTGTTCCCAGCGTTACCGAATTGCTGTTGGTCCCGTTCGCCGTCGCCCCCAGTGAGCCGGTGTTGATCGATGTCGTTGTCGCCTGCGCCTTTCCGGAGAGGAAAAATGGAAGAGAGGCCAAAAGAGCGAGGGCGGAAAAGGACTTCATAAAGGAATCGACGGAGATGATGATATGGGGCGATGCTACCGGCCAATACACCCTGTGCAACCTAAGTTGTTGATAATAATCCCCCCGAGGCGGAGGGAGGCTCCCCGTACAGAGGGATTCGCGGCCCGGTTGCGGTGCTCTGCGTCCTCCTCCATTTTGAACCGCCTAAACCTCTCATGAAAACCCTGTCCCTCTCCCTGTTTGCCTCTTTAGCCGTCTCCACCACTCTTCCCGCAACGACCTGGGAATGGACCCTCGATAACAGCGGCTCCGCCGCGGCGATTGGCGACGGGATTCTGGACTGGTCCACTCCCAATGCTCTCACTCTGGCTACTTTTGCCGTAACAGACGGTACCACGATTCCGCACATCGGCGGCAGTCCTGCGACGTATGTTCGCATTCCGGCCTACAGCGATCCGGCGGACTTTCCCCAACTGACCTTCAACGGTTCCGCGGCCAACGGCGGCGGTGCTTATATCAATCAATACACGGTCATTATGGACGTGTACGTTCCCGGTCCGCATGCATGGCTGCCATTTTTCAATACCAACCCGGCCAACGCAAACGATGCTGACTTTTACGTTTCGCCCGCGGGCGCGCTTGGCATTGGCGCTCTCGGATACACTTCCGACGGGGCTGTCACCACGGACGCGTGGCACCGGATCGTTTTCGCCGCCGATCTTACCTTCGGGGTCGTCACGTACTACATCGACGGCGCTCAGGTTTTCCAGCGCCAGCCCGACGCAACTTCGCTCATTGACGGACGCTTTTCCATCTACTCCGCGGTCGATGCCGGCATCGACCTGATCCTGGGCAATGAAGGAGACACCAGCGGCATTTATACCCGCGAGTGGCTCCTGGCGGCTTTCGCTTTCGTCGACCATACCCTCACCGCTGACGAGGCCACACAACTGGGAGCGTCCAAAGCCGCAGGCATCTATTTCACCGGCACCCCCTCTGCTCCTCCGCGGCTCACCGCGACCCGTTCGGCACCCAATGTTATCACCGTGGACTGGGATCAGCAGGGTTTTCTCCTTCAGCGTTCCACGGACCTTTCTTCGTGGGCTCCAATCTCCGGCTCCACGGGGGTGAAGACTTATTCGGAACCGATGAATGGCTCGCGGACTTTCTTCCGGCTGGCCAACCCGTAAAAGGAGTGACGGACCGGGACGGTGCAAGTTTTCCCGCCGTGCACCCGTATTTCCCCTGATTCATCCCGCGCTGTACGTTCGGGACCGTTCAACTATTCACCCGCAAGACCATGTTTCGAATTCCAGGCATTCCCGGTAAAGATCTTTGCGACAAAGGCCTCGGTGTCACGCGGAGGGACGTTCTCCGGATCGGCGGCAGCGGAATGCTGGGGCTCACCCTGAACAATATGCTTCGCGGCCAGTCTGTCGCCGCAGAGGCGGGCACCACGGGCGGACCCGGCTGGGGCAAGGCGAAGAGCATCATCCTCGTCTACCTCCAGGGCGGACCGAGCCACCTGGATCTTTGGGACCCCAAGGAAAATGTGCCCGCCAATGTGGCCAGCGAGTTCAAGCCCATCAGCACGAAGATCCCGGGTGTCAATTTCACCGAGCTGCTTCCGAAGCTCGCCACGGTAAACGATAAGTTCACCATGATCCGGTCGATGAGCTATACCCCGAACGGGCTCTTCAACCATACCGCCGCCATCTATCAAATGATGACCGGCTACACCACCGACAAGGTGAGTCCGAGCGGCCAGTTGGAGCCGCCCAGCCCCAAGGATTTTCCCAACTTCGGCTCGAATATCGTCAAACTCCAGCCGCTGGATGTGCCGATGCTGCCGTTCGTGATGCTGCCCCGTCCGCTCCAGGAGAGCAACGTCGTGGGCAAAGCCGGCACCGCCGGTTTCCTCGGCAAGGCCTACGATCCCTACACGCTCTATCCGGAGGGCGATGATATGGACATGGACAAGATGAGCCGCATCCGCATCGATGACCTTCAGCTTCGTCCCGATATTTTTACGGTCCGTCTGCAGCGCCGCGCCAAATTGCGGCAGGCCATCGAGAAGCAAATGCCTGAGATTGAGAAAGCCGTCGCGGCCTACAATCTCGACGAGTCCTACAACCGGGCGCTCAATCTCATCGTGAGCGGTCGCGCCCGTGAGGCTTTCGAACTCAGCCGGGAGCCGGAAAAACTGCGCGACAGCTACGGGCGCAATACCTTCGGTCAAAGCCTCCTTCTTGCCCGCCGTCTCGTCGAAGCCGGTACCCGCGTGGTGGAAGTGATCTGGCCGAAAGTGGCCAACAGCGACAACCATTCGTGGGACTGCCACACCGGCCTCTTCAAGCGGATGAAGGATCAGTCCGCCCCTATGCTCGATGCCGGTCTCACCACCCTGATTTCGGATCTGGAGCAGCGTGGTCTCCTCGACAGCACCCTCGTGGTGGCCGTCGGTGAATTTGGCCGCAGCCCGCAAAAGGGCGTCTCCACCAGCGGCAACGATAACTCACCGGATGGCCGCGACCACTGGCCCTACTGCTATACCAGCGTCATCGCCGGCGCGGGGATCAAGAAGGGGTATGTTCACGGGAAATCCGACAAAACGGGCAGTGCTCCCCTGGAGCACCCCGTGCATCCCAACGAACTGCTGGCCACCATTTATCACGCCTTCGGCATCTCGCCGGATACGATCGTCTACAACCACCTCAAGCAGCCGCGGGAACTGGTAAAGGCCGCCGCGGTGACGGAGTTGTTTGCCTGACAAAACGACCGGCCTCAATTGCCCAGGGCCTGAGCCCGTTTGGCGGGGTCCTTGATCGTTTCGGTCCAGGCCTTCGCCGCCGCGGGATCGACTTCGCGGAGAGATCGAACGTAGCGAAGGGCGGCATCGTCATAGAAGCGGGCGTCCTTGTGCTCCTTCAGCCAAAGTCCCAGCGCATCAGGCTCTCTCGCGTCGTCGAAAGCACTGAGAGCCTGATTCACGGCTTCAGGGCTGTAATAGTTTTCCGGAAGCACGGCGATGTAGCTTAACCGTGACATCGCATTGTCGCCCACCCACACGTCCACGAATCTTTGCACCTGCTGCCGCAGTTCTGCGGAGTCCGGACGGGATTCAATGAAATCAGCAAGAGGCTGCGGTCCCGCGCGGGTGGTGGCCTGGGCCACGGCATTCACAGCAGTTTTCATCAGCCCGGACGGGATGTCATCGCGTCCCGACTGTTGCGCCAGCCATTGAGTGGCGGCCTGCACGCCCCGTGTATTGATGAGATTCCACGCCACGTCTCCGATACGCCGGCTCGCTTCAGGGGCCGGAAGTGTTTTGATGAGAGTCTCCACGATGCCTGTCGGATCCTTTTCGATTTCGCCCTGCCAAACGCCTTCCTGAATGGCCTCCCATTTGTTTGCGTCATTGCGATGATCCTCCAGCCACTTTTTCGCCTCTGCGGCAGAGGTCCGGGCCCAGCCGCGACCTACGTCGGTGAACAGGCTGTCGATGTGGCGGAGGTGGTGGTCAGCCTGAAGCTGCTTCATGGCTTTGCCGCCATCGAGCTTGCCCCACTGCCCCCAGAATGAACTGAACAAACTGAAATAGGTGCGTCCCTCTTTGTCAGCATCGTAGAAAATCTGTTCGACGGCTGGTGCGTCTTCAGGCCGCATCAGGGCGAGCAGCGACAGAAAGCGGCTTCTCCGGAGAAACTCATCCGGCTCATAAAGCGTGTCCCAAAGTTTCTTTCGAAGCACGGCATTCGGAGCGCCGGGAAGAGCCCCCAGTTCGATTTCGTCCGCCTCTGCATCATTGACACGGATACCTCTGTTTGTCGCCGGGCTTGACGCGACACCCCCGGATACCGCGCGTGGAGCAGGTGCTCTCGCAATGTTTCCCCCGGCTTTTCCCGGCGCATTGAACATTCTGCCGAGAGCGAACCCGCCGGCTCCCGCAGCAAGGGATACGATCAGGAGACTCATCCAAAACTGGGGGGACCGGAAGAGGGGCTTCATAGGGAAAACGAAACGGAGGGACCTGCCATCTCCGCTTTCCTGACAGATCGTAACGACCGGTCGAAGCGGGTCAAGACAATCCGCAGGACTGTTACGGAGGCCACCGGACATCCGGAATTGCCGTCCAACTGCTATCCGCTTCAGAATGGAGGGATGAAAGTTCCGGCCTTTGCTCTCTCCGCATTTTTTTGTTCCACCGCTGTCATTCGCAGCCAGGATTCCATGCCGGTGACGGAGGTGGACGCGCAGCCTCTGCTGGTGCAGGTGCAGCGGCTGCAGGAGGCCCTAACGTTCCTGGGCGAGCCCCTGTCTGCGGAGGAGAGCGCCACGCTGAGCGCCTTGAAGGCGGACGGCGGGGGGCAGGTCGCGGCCACCGTGCAGAAGGTGCTGGACAAGCACTGCCTCGCCCTGGTGAACATCAATCCCGAAGCCCGGGTGAAAGTGGCGGCGGGACCGGCACCCCGTGTTCTGAGCGAAGGCGGCTGGCGGCATTATCTCATCAAAGTCCACAATGAAGCCGGGAGCACCGCCCTGCTCGCGGTGGAAAGCGCCCAGTCGAAACCGGTTCCCAACGCGCCCGCTGATAAAGTCGCGGACCGCTGGCTGGAGTCGTCCATGTTCAATGCCGCTCCGCTGGAGAGAACGCTCAGCGGCTTGAAACTGGAGTACCGCATCCTTGGCCTCTACAGCCGCGACGCCGGAAAACGCAGTGCGGTCATGGCGTTCAACGCCGGTCAGGGCACGCAGGACCTCGGCTTCCGGGCCGACCTCACGGCCACATTCGATTGCGCCGCCGCGCGTGAGGTTACGCTGCACCTAACGGATGAAAAAGGTGCGCCCTCCACCGCCGCGCTGGAAATCCGCGACAGCGCCGGGCGCGTTTATCCATCCATGGCGAAGCGTCTCGCGCCCGACTTCTTTTTCCATCCGCAGGTGTATCGAACCGGCGGCAAAAAGCTCAAGCTGCCCCGCACGGCCCTTACCGTGAACTGGTCCCGGGGGCCGGAATATCTTCCCGGGCAGCAAAAGCTGGATCTTTCCAAGGATGGCCCGGCGGAGGTGAACATTCAGTTGAAGCGCTGGGTCGATCCCTCGGCGAGCGGGTGGTGGAGCGGCGACCATCATATTCACGCGGCGGGCTGCGCGCACTATACCAACCCCACACAGGGCGTCCATGCGCCCGACATGATGCTGCATTGTCTCGGCGAGGATCTCAAAGTGGGGGCGAACCTCACCTGGGGGCCGTGTTTCGACTATCAAAAGCAGTTTTTCACCGGTGCGGAGGACAAAGTTTCCCGCCCGCCCTATCTTCTTCGTTATGACATCGAGGTCAGCGGATTCGGATCGCATCAAAGCGGCCACCTCTGCCTGCTCCGCTTGAAGGATCAAATGTATCCGGGAGGTAATTCCGACAAGCACTGGCCAACCCTTTGTTTGAATACACTGAAATGGGCGCAGCAGCAGGGTGCCGTCTGCGGACCGGCCCACAGCGGATGGGGCCTTCAGATCAGCGATACCACCCTGCCCTCGGAGGAAGTCCCGCCCTTCGACGGTATCGGCGCCTGCGAGTACATCGTGGATGTCACGCATAAGGTGCCCGGTCCCGACGGCGCCCTCGTTCCGGCGGTCGATTTCATTTCCACGGCGGACACCCCGTGGCCGTATGAACTGAACATCTGGTACCACACTCTGAACTGCGGCTACCGCACCCGCATCAGCGGCGAGACGGATTTCCCCTGCATCTACGGAGAGCGGGTTGGGCTCGGCCGGAGTTACGTCAAAGTGAAGCCTCCCCTCACCTATGAAGCCTGGTGTCAGGGCGTCAGTGAGGGGCGCAGCTACGTCGGAGACGGGCGCAGTCACCTCATGGATTTCAAGCTGGGGGACCATTCACTCGGTGACGGCCAGTGCGAGGTCACTCTCGACGCCCCTGGAAAGCTGAAAGCCACCGTGAACGCCGCCGCGCTGCTCGCGGAACAGCCGGTGCTCGCCATCCAGCACGCGCTGGCGGATCAAAAACCCTACTGGCACGTCGAGCGTGCCCGCCTCGGGAAAAGCCGCGAGGTGAAAGTGGAACTGCTGGTCAATGGACGGCCCGCCGCCTCTCAAAACATTGTGGCGGACGGCACGCTGCGCCCGCTGCAGTTCGACGTGGACCTCCAGCGCAGTTCATGGGTGGCCCTGCGCATCCTGCCCAGCTCCCACACGAATCCCTTCTTTGTCACCGTTTCCGGAAAACCGATCCGCCCCAGCCGGCGCAGCGTGGAGTGGTGTCTCAAGGGCGTGGAGAAATGCTGGAGCCAGAAGGAGCGCTTTATCGCCGCCAAAGAAAAAGCGGAGGCGGTGCAGGCCTACGATCATGCACGCATGGAATACCGGCGCATCCTGGCCGAGAGCGACGCGGAGTGACCCGCTCAGGATTTTTGACGGCGGGAGTTCGCATTTGGATTTCGGGTTGAAAGAACCCGCGTTCACGGCGGATACCATGCACCTGACATGTCCTTCGCGCTTTTCGATCTCGATCAGACGCTCCTGCCGTACGATACGCAGGCGCTGTTTTGCAATTTCGTGCTCAAGCGGCACGGATGGAGACGGGCGTATCTGCCGCTGCTCGCGGTGGCCGCGCCGCTGCGGGCGGTGAGAATCCTGGGCAACGCTGGGATGAAGCGCGTGTTTTTCAGTTTCCTGTGGCGTATGCCCCGGGCACACCTCACGGAACTGGCGCACGAGTTTGCCGAAAAAGTCGTGCCCCCGCTGCTCTACCCGGAAGTCATGGCGGAGGTGGAGCGGCACCGTGCCGCCGGACGCACCCTCATTTTGAACACCGCCAGCCCGGAGTTTTACGCCACGGCCATCGCGCGGGTGCTCAAATTCGACCACTGCTTTGGCACCCGCGTTTTCTTCAAGCGCGATCCCCTGCCGCTCATCCCGCGCATCGACGGGGAAAACAATAAACGGGCGGAAAAGCTGAAGCGCATGCGCCATGTGCTGGGTTCGGAACTGTCACTGCCTCTGCCGGGGGCCTATGCCTATTCCGACAGTGAAGCCGATCTCCCGATGCTGCGTTACGTCGAGCACCCGGTAGCGGTGAATCCCGATCCCTGGCTCGAACAGGCGGCGAAGGACGAACAGTGGGCCATCATGCGCCCCGCGCGGCCCCATACGACGCGCATGCAGTTCGCGTGCGAATGCGCATGGATGGCCGCCGGGTGCTGGTCGCCTCCGGAGGCATAGTGTCGGAAGGCCTTTCCATTTCCGACCGAAGGGAATAGCGCCGGTGTCTGGCCTTTAAATACGGGGCTTCTGTCGCGCAGCGACAACGGATGGTAGCCGTGGGCTTCAGCCCACGGTTTAGGCAACCGAATACACCCCGTCGCGTAGCGACGGCGGAATCCTCCCACAGGCACGTTTGAAATGGAGATCAACCCGACGGAATCCGG
>DATAIE010000442.1:0-3096 GCA_036262875.1 Verrucomicrobiales bacterium | reverse complement strand
TCAATCGGCTCATTGGCGTTCTCTACCCAAGCCTCGGCAGGAGCCTCCGTCCACCACCGCCCTCTTCCATCACTTCCCGCCCGCGTCGCTCCGGCTCTGCGCCATCACTGCCAGCAGGACCCCCACAAAAATCATCGCTCCGCCACCGATCTGACAGGCGGTGCGGTCATCGGAATTGATCATGTTCGTTTTATCAAAAGCCGTGAGGAGAAACGACACGGCGAGCGGTGCAACGAGCAGCAGGGCGCCGAGGATGATCAACGTAAGAGCGACGGGGGTTTTCATACGGATGGCGGGTTGACTGCGCGGAGCATAGTCGTGAATCCCCTGCCGTCAAAGCCAGCCGGACCCGGGGAATGCCGCATTGACTCCACGCGCCGGAAAGGCTCCCGTCCCCGCGCATGACAGCCCCCATCATGGAAGTCCGGAACCTTACCCGCGTGCATCGCACGGCGGCGGGACCCCTGACGGTACTCACGGATGTCGCCTTCTCCGTCGCCGCCGGTGAGACCTGCGCCATTACCGGCCCCTCGGGCAGCGGAAAGACGACGCTTCTCGGTCTCTGCGCCGGTCTGGACCTCCCCACCTCCGGCAGCGTGGTGCTTGCAGGCCATGACCTCACCGCCCTGAACGAAGATGCCCGCGCAAAACTCCGCAATGATCTCATCGGGTTCGTCTTCCAGAACTTTCAGCTCCTGCCCACGCTCACCGCACTGGAAAATGTCGTCATCCCCCTCGAACTCCGCGGAGGCCGCATCGATCGCGCGCTCGCCCGCAAGCTCCTGGAAAAAGTGGGACTCGGGAGCCGGCTCGATCACTTTCCTGTCCAGTTGAGCGGCGGGGAACAGCAGCGTGTCGCTCTCGCCCGTGCCTTCATCCATCATCCCAGCATCCTTTTCGCCGATGAACCCACCGGCAATCTCGATGCTGACTCCCGCGCCGTGGTGGAGGACATGCTCTTCACTCTCAACCGCGAGGCGGGGACCACTCTCATTATTGTGACCCACGATCCGGCTCTTGCCGCCCGGACCGGTCGCAGCATCGCCCTCAGCGGAGGGCGGCTCGTAAACCCGGGGTGCTGATCGCGACGCCAAAAAGAAGAGCGGCGGACCTTTCGATCCGCCGCTTCTGTTCAGGAGAGAATGAAACCGACCCAGGAAAACATTCCCTCCGTCAGAATGAAAGGCACCCGTCAGGTGCCGGAAATTAAGAGAGCAGGCTGCCCGCCAGGAAGTAGATCGTGGTGAGCGCCGTCATCGCGAGAGCAACGAGGCTGAGGCTGTCGATCATGGAGGATTGGGTGTCGGTTTTCATTGTGGTAAGCAGTGTAATTTTGTTTGTTGTGGAAATAATGGAGCCGATTTGCTCAAATGCAACAAAAATAATGGAAATTTCGTTTCATTCTTGCGAAAATGAGCATTTTTCCCAATTCGAGCGTCGATCCCGGCACTTTTTCGCAAATCCGGCACAGCAAAAGTCACTCCTTCAGCAATATTGCGACTGCCTTTTCAGATACCTCCATGCCCGGAAGATTCCCATTGCAGCGGGGGACGGGTATCGTCTCCAGTCCGGTTTCCCTTCACCCTTACGCTTTTTAATATGGCCTCCATCGGCACTCCGCTTTCGCCCTCCGCTACCCGTGTCGCCTTCCTTGGCGCAGGTGAACTTGGAAAAGAAGTCGTGATCGAACTCCAGCGGCTCGGCTGTGAAGTGATCGCCATCGACCGCTACCCTAACGCACCGGCCATGCAGGTGGCCCACCGTTCCCATGTGGTCAATATGCTCGACGGAGCGGCCCTGCGGACGGTGCTGGAGCAGGAAAAGCCCCACTATATTGTCCCGGAGGTCGAAGCCATCGCCACGGATACCCTCGTCGCCCTTGAGCAGGAGGGATTCACGGTCATTCCCACCGCCCGTGCCGCGCAACTCACGATGAACCGCGAAGGCATCCGCCGGCTCGCGGCGGAGGAGCTCGGTCTGCGCTGCTCTCCGTACGTGTTTGCCGCCACGGAGGAGGAATTCCGTGCCGGGATCGAAAAGGTGGGGATGCCCTGCGTGGTAAAGCCCATCATGAGCAGTTCCGGGAAGGGCCAGAGCGTCGTCCGCAGCACAGCCGATATTGAAAAAAGCTGGCACTACGCCCAGGAGGGCGGACGGGCAGGAAAAGGAAAAGTGATCGTGGAGGGCTTTGTCGATTTTGATTATGAGATCACACTTCTCACCGTGCGCCACGCGGGCGGCACATCCTTTTGCGAGCCCATCGGTCACCATCAGATCGATGGCGACTACCGCGAAAGCTGGCAGCCCCAGCCCATGTCACCCGCCGCCCTGCACGAAGCCCGGCGCATCGCGGAGGCCGTGACGGGAGCTCTCGGAGGCCGCGGCATTTTTGGGGTCGAACTGTTCGTGAAGGACGACACCGTCTGGTTCAGCGAAGTCTCACCGCGCCCGCACGATACCGGACTCGTCACCATCGCTTCCCAGGATCTGTCTGAATTCGCCCTCCACGCCCGCGCCATCCTCGGCCTGCCCATTCCGGTCATCCGGCAGTTTGGCCCGTCCGCGTCCGCCGTCATTCTGCCCGAAGGCAACTCCTCCAGCGTCACCTTCTCAAATCTCGAAGCCGCCCTCACCGCCCCGGACACCCACCTGCGCCTTTTCGGCAAACCGGAGATCAAAGGCCGCCGCCGGATGGGAGTCGTCGCCTGCCGGTCCGAAAGCATCGAAAGCGCACGGGAGACCGCGCGCACCGCAGCGGCAGCGGTGAAGGTGAGAATGGAATAATCCCCGGAGGGGGATAAATTTACGTTAGGTTCCACTCTCTCGCAGGCGCGGATTTGCACAAAGCGCTGGGGCGTGCTCCCGTGCGGCATGTATCAACTGGAGCCACTCGATGCAGGAGAGAGCGGTCCCTGTGAATGCTGCGGAGGACTCACGCGAACCGTGACGGGCCTGGTTTACCACCATGGCATTCCGCAGGCGGGCTATCGGGTGGCCTGGACCGCAGGACAGGTGGCGCGGCACGGTGCGGAGTTCATACTGATCACCGGGCCGTGGGGCGGGGAATCGTCAGCGGCAGACCGTTCGGCGGTAACC
>DATAIE010000441.1:0-1793 GCA_036262875.1 Verrucomicrobiales bacterium | reverse complement strand
CTGGTGTAGCGCAGTGTAATGAACTTCACGCCCGCCGGTTCGGTGGCGCTGCCGGTGATGACCACTCCGCCCGCCCCCGCAGCGGCTAGGCCACCGCAATGATCCGCACCGTGCGCTTGTCCGTCATACCGGCGGACCCATTTTTCCGTGCCGGCACTGTCGTACCGGATGAGAAAAATATCCTCACTGGCGGGATTGCCGGAAACAGTGCCTCCGCTGCCCGCGACATAGATGTCCCCCGCGTTGTCGATGACGACAAAATCCGCTCCTTCATTCGTGGTCTCTGTGCCCCATGTTTTTTGCCAGAGCAGTTCTCCACTGCTGCTGTATTTCATCAGGACGCTGTCATTCTTGAACCGGCCGGCCACATAAATGTTCCCCGCGGGATCGGTCGCCACTGCCTTTCCCTCGGCCTGCGTGCCGCTGGTGGCGTCTCCGCTGAACCGCTCCCAAAGCGTTTCACCGGCAGCCGACAGTTTGAGCGTTCGAATGCGGGAGAACGCCGGGTACGTTCCCACGACAATCACACTCCCTTCTGCATCCGCCGTGATCGCTCCGCAGCGGGCGGAACTTCCGGCCGAGTCCCCGTAGTAGTTGACCCACTGTGCCGGGGGATACGCTTTCACGATACCGGCGGAAAGAACACAAATCGCTGCCGTCGCAGCACTGATGGAATGGGGGGACCTCATGGGGAGTAAAGGCGTTTTGGTTTAGTGAGTTGTACCCCTGCCCAGGGGGCCGGAGCAAGGTGAATTGAGCCGATTTGACCGTAGGGAACGCCCCCAGGGTTCAGATCAGGCTTGCACGCCGTCTCCGCCGATGGATTCCGTGGGACAGGCGACGACGGCTTCACGCGCCAGAGCATGCTCTTCGTCCGTTTCGGGCTGGTGCCAGACGTAACTCTGCCCGTGTTCGTCATCCCGGCGAAAAATACCGGGAGCGATTTCCGGACAGAGACCGCAGTCGATGCAGGTGTCGTCATTGTAGAAGGGTCCGGGAACATTCCGGAAGAAGCGGTCGGCAAGGTTGGACATGCTGCAAACAAAGCCGGGAGCCTTGTTGAGAAAATTGAATCATTGGAATAGATTCATGCACTTTTCGCATGAATGTCCCGCTACCCTCGCCCTGGCCGCCGCCGCTGGACCTCTACGGGCTCGGCCTGCTGCGCATGGTGGCGCGCCACGGCAGCATGACCCGCGCGGCCTCCGATGCCGGGCTCACCCAGAGCGCCCTCACCCGGCAGGTGCAGGGCATGGAGCAGCGCCTGGGAGTGGAACTCTTTGACCGGACCACCCGCCGGGTGCACCTCACCGCCGCCGGCGAAACCCTGCTGCGCGACACCGCGGGAATCCTGCCCATGATGGACGAGGCCCTGCGCCGCCTCGGCCAGGAACACCTGGCCGCACCGCGGGAAGTGCGCATCGGTGTATCACGGAGTATCGCCTTCTCCCATCTTCCCGGGTTGTTGCACGCGCATCTCCGGCGGTCATCGCACGTCCGCACCACCGTGGAGCATCTCTCCAGCGCCGGTCTTCTTGCCAAAGTGGAATCCGGCAAGCTCGACGTGGGTGTCCTTTGCCCTCCCCGCCGCCTGCCCTCCAGCGTCTCCCTCACGCACCGCATGGAGGATGTTTTCCATCTCATCGCGCCGGCCTCTCTCACTGTGCCGGATTTCGCGAAGCAGGGGAAACGCTGGCCTGCCCGGCTCACGGGCTGGCTGGAGCGTCAGTCCTGGCTCCTTCTTTCGCGCGACAGCCAGACCGGCGCGCAACTCCGCCAGTGGCTCAAGGAAC
>DATAIE010000440.1:0-6126 GCA_036262875.1 Verrucomicrobiales bacterium | reverse complement strand
CGCCACCACCGCCGCCGCCGTATCCGCCCTTACCACCGCCGCCGCCACCGTATCCGCCTTTGCCACCGCGGCCTCCGCCGCCGCCACCACCACCGTATCCGCCTTTACCGCCACGGCCACCACCGCCGCCGCCACCACCGTATCCGCCACGGCCACCGCCGCCACCACCACCGAATCCGCCACGGCCACCGCCGCCGCCGCCAAAGGACGGCCGCTCTTCACGGGGACGGGCTTCATTGATGGCCAGAGTGCGGCCATTCCATTCCTTGCCATTGAGGTCATTGATAGCGGCATTCATGGCGGTGTCGGTGTCCATCGTCACAAACGCAAAACCGCGAGGACGGCCACTGTCCCGGTCTGTCGGGAGGTGAATATCGGTTACGGCTCCGAACTGGGAGAAGAGATCCCGCAACTCGTTTTCAGTGGCACTAAAGGGGAGATTCCCCACATACATTTTGGTGTTCATTATCTTGTCTGTTTTTCTTGTCGGACCGCTGGGATGAGCGCGGCTGATTCCGGTCTCGGATTCGTACTCACCATTGAATGCATTGATCCTGGGGGTGAACTGCCGTTTCCACCTATATTAACAGGCAGTCGCGGGGTTCTAGTGCCTTCAATTGCGGAAGGATGCAAGCGGTATAAACGCGCCGCATCCCGGGACGTCCTGACGTGCAAATCGCACAGAGCCGTGCACGCTGCGCCCCGGCGGCTCTCCCCTCAAAGGAAGCGGCATGCGTCCGGAATGGTACGGTGTATGCCAAAACGGGATACCGGGCTTACGGACCCGACCGGTGATACGCGCCCGGGTCTTTAGTCCCTTCCAAACCTGAACCTGCCGAAACATCATGAAATCCACCGCTATTTCCGCCAAAGACCTCTCCGTGGAACCGCCCAGCAGCCCGAATCAACTGGTCGCCGGGTATGCCATTCTCGCCCGCTGCCTGGACAAAGGCCGTGCAGAATTGAGCGGCTCCGCAGGCGAATATCACTTCGCCTGCCCGCTGGATCAAATGCTGCTCGACTTCAAAGGCGTAAAGGCGGACGACATCAAAAAGCTCCTGAAAGAGGGTGCCAGCAACGAAGCGGTTGCGGACTGGCTCAGCACCAACGGCCGCAACGTTACCCGTGCAGAAATTGACGCCTGGTCCGCCAAAGTGGCCGCCACGAGACCTTTCGAGTCGGAAGACGCAGAGAAGAGAGAGTGGTTTGCGGGCGAATGCAAAAGACTGGACCTTGACCCCGAGGAAACGACCCTGTTCGACTACCTTGAAGAGGATGACCGCCGCATGGCTTTACAGACCGCGTGAAGGACCGCCGGCGAATTTTTCATTGGCACCCGGCCCGGGGCCGGGCAAAATGCGATGGTCTGCCACGCCGGCATTGAGCCGGCGCGGGCAGGCCGCAACCAAAGCACCTAAAACCAAATGAAAAAACTAATCATCGGCAGTTTCGCCGCCATGCTTGCCCTCTCCGTTTCCGGATGCGGAAAAAGTGATGAGGAGAAGGCGAAAGAGGAAGCAGAGAAGGCCCAGGCCAAACTCGAGGAAGTGAAGAAGGAGGCAGCGGCGCGGATGAAAGAGGTCGAAAAGAAGAGCAAGGAGGCCATGGAAGCTACGAAAGCCGCCGGCAAGGAGGCGATCAAAGACGTACAGAAAGAGGCTGACAAGGAACTCGATAAACTGAAATCTGCGATTCCGGCCGTTCCGCCGGCACCGGCTCCCCCGGCACCCCCGGCACCCACTCCTCCCTGATCCGCATCCGACCGGGATCTATTTTGCATCCGTTTCGAGCTGGAGAGAGGCCACTCTCTCCAGCTTTTTCTTTTCCGTGAACAGGGGGGGCCTGATCTTGCCGGAGGCTGCACGATCTGATAAGTCGGGCCGTTATGTCTCTGCGTCTCGCCTTCCCCGCCCCGGTCCTGGGACTCCTTCTTCTCGCGGCTCCCTCCCGCGCAGCCAGCCCGGTTCCGCTGCTCCACTTCGACGCGGCGGCTCAACCGGCGATGCGCCAAAAAGAGGCGCTGCCTCCCCTCTCTTCAAATCAACCGGCGGACATCGCCCTCGCGACCCGCGGGAATTCGACGGTGGCGGGATTTCGTTCGGAACTGGTGGCTCATCGCCCTATTTTCATCAGTGGCGGAAAGCAGGCGTTCCTTCGATTCGATGGAGAAAATGATTTTCTCTCGTTCTCCGGCCCGCGCCAGCTCACGCCGGCGGCCACCATCTGCGTCCTGGCGGCACCGCAGGGGAACAAGGGCTACTTCCCCGGTTTGTTCGCATGCGCAGAGGCAGGTAAAAACGACTACACCAGCGGCCTCAATCTCGATCTCGGGCCCAACCCAACCAAAGAACTCAGTGTGCTCAATGTGGAGTCCGCAGGCTGCACCGGTTTCCGGGATCTCCTGGTGCCGGGACAAAACCTCGCGGCGGATTTGCCTTTTGGCGGCTTTCACGTTTTCACGATCCGTTCGCAAATCAAACCTGGCGGGACGGAAGTCTGGCTCGACGGCGTCAAGCTGGCCTCACGCGACCGGCTGGAGTCCAACATCGGTCTGGACGAAATCGTGATCGGCGCCCGGTACTATTCGAACGATCCGGCGCAGCAGCCCTACATCGACAGTTTTTTCCATGGGGACATCGCGGAGGTGATGGTTTTCGATTCGGCCCTGCCGGACAAGGAGCTCAAGGACATCGAGCAGAACCTCTTCGCCAAAGTGCCGGCACTGAATGCCTTCTCGCAAGGCCGCAGCGGTCACATGCTGCAAACGCTGAAAGATCCGCCGCCCGTGCAGATGCTGGTGCCCGGATTCAGCGTCAGCGAACTGCCGGTAAAACTCCTCAACTGCAACAACCTGCGCTACCGCTATGACGGGAAACTCGTCGCTCTCGGCTACGACGGCACCCTTTACCTCCTGACGGATACCGACGGTGACGGTCTCGAGGACAAAGCGCAGGTGTTCTGGGACAAGCCCATGCGCGGCCCGGTGGGCATCGCCCTGACAAAAAAGGGTGATCCGCGCGGCGACGGTGTCTTCGTTCCCAGCAAAGGCAAAGTTTCCCTGATTCTCGACAGAGACCGCGACGGGAAAGCCGATGAGGAGATCATCGTGGCGTCCGGCTGGCAGGAAATCATGCAGAGTGTCGACGCCGTGGGCATCGCCATCGATCCGAAGGACGACAGTATTTATTTCGGCCTTGGCACCACGAACTTCGCCAACGGGTACCTTATCGATCCCGCGACCGGCAAGGCGGCCTATGATCTGAAGAGCGAGCATGGCACCATTCAGAAGGTGTCGGCCGACTTCAAAAAACGCGAGACCGTCTGCACCGGAGTGCGCTTCACCTGCGCGCTTGGATTCAACCGCGAGGGCGATCTCTTCGCTACGGAGCAGGAGGGGGCGACGTGGCTGCCTAACGGAAATCCACTGGATGAACTGCTGCACATTCTTCCGGGCAAACACTACGGCTTTCCGCCGCGGCATCCAAAACACCTGCCCAACGTACTCGACTGGCCGGCGGTAATGGAATACGGGCCTCAACATCAGAGCACGGTGGGAATGTCGTTCAACGAAAGCGTCAACGGCGGCCCTTCCTTCGGCCCGGACTTCTGGGCGGGAGATGCACTCGTCTGCGGCGAAAGCCGGGGCAAGCTCTACCGGACCAAACTGGTGAAGACGCCGCAGGGTTACGTGGCGCAGAACAGTCTCATCGCCTGCCTCGGTCTGCTCACCATCGACTGCTGCGTCAGCCCGCAGGGGGACTTGCTGGTGGCGTGTCACAGCGGTCCTCCGGACTGGGGCACCGGCCCGAAGGGAGAGGGCCGCCTCTTTAAGATTCGCTACACCGGCAAAAATCTGCCGCAGCCCGTGCTGGCGTGGGCCAGCGCGCCGGATGAGTTCACCATTGCCTTCGACCGGGAGTTGAAACCGGAGGAATGGGCGGGAGCGAAGGACAAGGTACGCATCGAGGCAGGAAAATATGTCAGTGCCGGCGACCGCTACGAGGTCATCCGCCCGGGATATCAAGTCGTCAGGGATCAAATGGCCGAACCCCGCCGCGAAGTCCAGGTGCTGGGGCTCACACTGAGCGCAGATCACCGCAACCTCATGCTGAATGTTCCGCGCCAGACTGAGCCCTCCAGCTATGCCCTAACGCTGCCACTGCCGGCATCGTGGGCACAAAAGAGCAGCATCCCTCAGCGGCTGGAAATAGACCTGCAAAGCTCGCTGAACGGAGCGGTGGCAAAGCTGATGGACGGCGAATGGAGCAAACAGGAGATCGTGATGCCCCACCCCTCTCCCGCTGTTGCCAGGGCGCTCACCGTCCATTCCAGCACACATGAAGCCTTTTTCCGGAAAGTCTTCAGTGAAAAAGACTCCCTCAAATGGCTGGGAATCGACGCCGGGTTCGAACGCAGCGACATCTTCACCCCTGCCGTGCAACCGGGAGCTTCGATTGATTGGACTCCGAAGATATTCCCCGCCGGAGTAGAGTGGTCCGGTGGGAGCAGAACGGAGCACGGAAGCTTTTTGAACGACACGAGCCGGAAACTTCACTCCCCAAACATTGGCCCGCCTATCAGCTTCAAACCGGAGAACGTCGAAACATCCTATGTCTTCACCGGCAGAGAAGACCTGAGCGTGGCACTCCCGCTCAAACGGGCCTTTTTGCCATGGGCCGGGGATGCCGCCAATGACACGAAGCCGGCCGCAACCCCTCCTCCGCCCGGCAACTGGCTGGCAGGCCGGCGTTTGTTTTTCGGCAACGAAGCGGCTTGTTTTACCTGCCACCAAATTCGCGGCGAGGGCATCGCCGTGGGGCCCGACCTGACAAATCTGGCTTTCCGGGACCGGGAGAGCGTGCTTCGCGACATCCTGCATCCGTCGGCAACGATCAATCCCGATCACCCTGCAAGCATGGTGAAGATGAAGGACGGCAGCAGCCTCACCGGAATCGTGCGCAGCGCGGACGACAAACAGGTGAAGATCGCGCTGCAGGCGGGGGCCGTGCCGGTGCTGAACAAGGTGGATGTGGCGGGAATCGAACTGCTCAAAACGTCATTCATGCCGGAGGGCTATGCAGAACGCCTAACTAAAGCGCAGCAGGATGACCTGCTCAACTTCCTAACGACCGCTCCGCTGGAGCCGGCCCCCATCGAACGCACGGAGCCCCCTGCCCCGGCTCCCCGGACAAAGAAAGAACTGGAACCTTTCGCCTCCATCATCAACCCGCCGAAAGCGGCGGATAAACTCCCGCGCCTGCGCATTCTGCTTTCCGCCGGCCCCAAGGATCATGGGGTGGGTGAGCATGACTATCCACTCTGGCAAAAGCGCTGGGCAAAACTGCTGGCCCTGGCAGAGGGGGTCACGGTCACGACCTGCTGGGAGTTCCCGACAGCAGAACAACTGGCGGCGGCGGACGTGGCGGTGTTCTTTTCAAAGAACCCCGGTTTCAATCCTCACTCCGCCCTCCTGCTGGATGACCATCAAAAGCGAGGTGGCGGCCTCGTTTATCTGCACTGGGCGGTGAACGGCGACGAATACGCGCCGGTTCTTGCGGAACGGATAGGACTCGCGGGCGGCAAACTGGGAGTCAAATTCAGGCACGGCGAGTATGATCTCGTGTTTTCCAAAACGGAGCACCCGGTGACAAAGGGACTGCCCACTCTCCATTTCACCGATGAAACCTACTGGGCCATGCAGGGCGACCCGGCGAAGATACAGGTCCTCGGCACAGGGACAGAGGAAGGTGAACCGCGTCCACAACTGTGGGCCATGGAGAGGGAAAAGGGACGTGTCATTGGATGCGTGCCTGGACACTACAACTGGACATTCGATGATCCCCTGTTTCGTATTCTCGTGCTGAGAAGCATCTGCTGGACTGCCAGACAGGAGAACGTGGACCGGCTGGGCGAACTGGCCACGGTGGGCGCAAGAGTGGCACCGTGAGGCAGAGCGGTCCTGGGAGGCGTCGAGCCGGACGAGACTCGTCCATTGGGTGTCGGATGTGAGGTTGATGGGTTAGGAACTTCGGTCACTTGGGCAGCCTCCGATTGAGGGGTGGTCCGAGGCTCCCGCCGAGATTTTGAACTCCGCTGAATGGCTTCCCTTCCGTTAAAGAGCGGTGC
>DATAIE010000439.1:0-5399 GCA_036262875.1 Verrucomicrobiales bacterium | reverse complement strand
AAAGCATTCAAGCAGGCTCTCGGGGCGCTCTACCGGAAAAGACTGATCACATTTGAAAAGCCCGGGATGCGGCTTGTTTCGGAACTGCCCCGTCGACGCAAATAGTGAGCAGGCGGGTCAGCGGGAAACGCCGAGTGACGTGAGCAGGAAGGCGTAGTTCCGGGCCACTTCAATGAGCCGGTCGTACCGGCCGGAGGCGCCGCCGTGACCGGCGCCCATTTCGCAGTGGACGAGGGTGAGCCTTTTATCTGTGCGCATCGCGCGGAGTTTGGCGGCGAACTTTGTGCCTTCCCAGTAGGGCACCTGGCTGTCATTGAGTCCGACGTTTACAAGGACGTCCGGATAAGCGGCCGCTTTGATGTTGTCGTAGGGGCTGTAGGCGCGCATCCAGTCGTACTCCTCTTTTACGTTAGGATTGCCCCATTCCGCATACTCACCGGTGGTGAGGGGCAGGGAGGCATCGAGCATGGTATTGAGCACGTCTACAAAAGGGACATCCAGGACGGCGGCGCGGAAAAGGTCCGGACGCAGGTTCAGCGCGGCACCCATAAGGAGGCCACCCGCGCTGCCGCCGTTGATCGCCAGCTTGTCCGCCGTGGTCCAGCCGTCTTTGATGAGCGATTCCGCGCACGCGGTGAAGTCTGTGAACGTGGTCATCTTTTTGGCCATGCGTCCGGCGTCCCGCCAGTCTTCCCCGAGTTCGCCGCCGCCGCGGATATGCGCGATGACGAAGATCATGCCGCGATCGAGCAGGCTGACGTGCGTTTGAGAAAAGGAAGCCGTCTCATTGAGTCCGTAGGACCCGTAGCCGTAGAGCAGGAGCGGCTGCGGCTTTGTGCGGTCCAGATCCTTCCGCCAGACGGCGGAGAGCGGGATTTCCACGCCGTCGCCGGCCGTTGCCATCACCCGTTTGGATTCGTAGAGAGCGGGATTGTATCCTGGCACATCCTTATCCTTCAGCGTTCGTTGGGCTCCCGTGACGGTGTCCACGGCCCGCACGGATGGCGGGGTGACCATGGACTCATAAGTGTAGCGGAATTCGGTGGTGTCATACGTCAGGTTCACATCCGGACTGATGTCGTAGAGCGGCTCCGGCTTCTCCAGTCTGTGGCTCTTGCCGGTGGCAAAATCGTAGAGGCGCAGGTATGGCTGGCCGGCTTCCCGCTCTGTGATGGCCATGAAGCTTTTGAAGAGGGTCATGTCCTCCAGCTTTATCTTTGGCTGCTGGGGGATGACATCGGTCCATTCCTGGGGCGACACTGCCGGGGCACTGACGAGCCGGTAGTTTTTGGCATCCTTGTTGGTGAGGATGTAGAATTTTCCCTCGCGGAAATCCGCATGGTATTCGTGATTCGCCTCCCGCGGACGCAACACCGTGAACGCACTTCCAGGCACGTCGAGTCGCAGGGCACGCTCTTCGCTGCTCTTCTTGGCACTGCTGGTGCAAAAGAGGCAGCGGTTGTCCAGGGAGCGGGACAGAGCGAGGTCGAAGAGATCATCTTTCTCGTCGTAGATGAGTTCGCGCTTCCCGTCCTTGAGTGAACAGCGCCACAGCTTGTCCGCGCGCTTGGCTTCGTTTTCCGTGACGATGAACAGGGTGTCATGGTCCGCGCCCCATTCCACTCCGGCGACCTTTCCGGTTTTCTGCGGCACCAGTTTGCCCGTGGCGAGGTCTTTGATAAAGACCTCGTACTCGCGGTAGCCCGTCCAGTCGATGCTGTAGAGGAGACGGGCTCCGTCCGGGCTTACGGAGTAGTGCTCCATCTCTGTGAATTCGTGCCCTTTGGCGAGCTTGTTCACATCCACCAGCACCTCTTCCTTTGCATCCGGTGCGTCTTTCTTCCGGCACATGATGGGATGTTGTTTATCTTTTTCGGTGCGTGTGTAATACAGCCATCCACCCAGCGGGGCTGGTGCGGAACTGTCCGCCTCCTTGATCCGGCCCTTCATTTCTTTGAACAGTTCCGCGCGCAGCTTCTCCGCCGGCTTCAGCACTTTCTCCGTCCATGCATTCTCCGCCTTCAGATGGGCGATGACTTTCGGATCCTTGCGGTCCCGAAGCCAGAAGTAGTCGTCCAACCGGTTGTCCCCGTGCACACTGACATCCTTAGGCCGCCGCTCCGTCTCCGGCGCGTGACCCTCCACTGGCGGGAATTCAGCGTAGACAGGTGACAAACATAACAGCGTGAAGATCAGGAGGGATTTCATGGGAGGGTGCCCCAGCCTTCACCGGTGTGGCTTGGATTCAACCGCTGAAGGCCCCCGAACAAGGAGCGGCGACATTCCGGTCGCCGTTCATATCCGCGCAACGGCACTCGGGAAAAGAATGGCTCCTCCGTCGCCTGGATTTGAGGGCGACAGGAATGTCGCCTCTCCTTGCTTCCAGGCATCAATGGTTGAACGCAAATTCCTCCGCGTTCAGCAGAGCCCAGAAGAGATCGGCGAAGACGGCCTCGCGTTTGTCCGCGGAGAGGGATTGATTCACGGCATTGCGTTCCGCGTCGGTGGGTGGCCGGCTGAGGGTGGAGAGGAACAACGATTCCGTTACGGCGGCGTTGTCCGGATTCTTCAACAATGCAGCGAGGCGTCCGCTGCCATCATTGATTTGGCGCTGGAGGTCCTCGCTGTTCTTCAGGTGGAGGAGCTGGGGCAGGGTCACCTCTCCTTTGCGCTCGCAGGCGCAGGCGGTGACCCGGTCGCTGCGACCGAAGAGGGTGAGAAAATAAGAGTCGGTGCCGGCATCGGCGAGCTGGGCGGCACGCAGGCCTACGGGATAGCCTGGGAATTGATTGGGCACGGCGGTGGCACCGGCAATGGCGTCGAGCATCACCTCCGCAGGAAGGCGGCGGGCATTGTAGTGCGAATAGAAACGGGTGTCGGTTTCATTCTCCGTTACCGTGGCGGAATCGAGTTGATAGGCACGTGAGTTGAGGATGAGCCGGATGATATATTTCAGGTCAAAGTTGTGGCTGCGAAACTCCTGGTTGAGCACCTTCCACTGTTCGGCATTCGATGGCGGGTTGCTCGCCCGGAGATCATCCACCGGTTCCACGAGCCCTGCGGCGAAGAAGTGGCGCCAGAGGCGGTTCACCATCGAGCCGGAGAAATTTTCGCTGCCCAGCATCCAGTTCACAAATGGCTGACGCGGGTCTGCACCCGTTTCCATTTTCAATTGCTGCCGGTCAAGCGGCTGCGGGGACATGAACTTTCCCGTGCGGGGCTGATTCACGCCCGGCACCCGGTCCCGGATTTCCTTGAGGCGCTTGTTCTGCTCGTCAAGCTCGCGCTGACGTTCGCCGATCTTTTTGGCCTTCTCTTCGTCCGGGAGGTCGGACTTACAGGCATCGGCAAGTTTTTGTGCGGCCTCCGCAATCCGCTTCTGCTGTTCGCGTTCATCGCGCGAGGTTGTAGTCAGAATAGTGACGCCTGTCTCTGGAGCATGCCGGTCGAGAGACACCTTCGAGAAGCAGGCGGCGAAGTGGTAGAAGTCGTCCTGAGTGTAGCGCTCCAGCGGATGATTGTGGCACCGGGCGCAACCAATGCGGGTTCCGAGAAACGACTGCGCCACGCTGTCCGGCAGCTCGCTGTCCTCCACATTGTTCCGTTCGCCGATCACGGTAACGAAGTAACCTGCCTGCGGTTGTTTGATCACATCGCCTTTGGCCAAAAGCACGTCGCGTGCGATATCATTCCATGGCCGGTTGGCGGCGACCTGAGTGCGCAGCCACGCGTGGAACGCGCGCACCCCCTTCTGTCCGCGGACATCATGATCCCGCTCCTTCCGGTTTTGCAGCAGGTCGGCGAGTTGCAGCGTCCAGTAATCCGTGAATTCCGGGCGGCTCAGCAGTGACTCGACAAGCTGCGCACGTTTGTCAGGACGTTTATCCTCCCGGAACGCGGTGACTTCCTCCGGTGCGGGCAGAGTGCCTGTCGCATCCAGAAAAGCGCGCCTTAGAAACTGAGCATCACTGCACGGGCCGGCAGGCGGCAAATGGAGCTGCTGGAGTTTTTTGAAAACCGGCTCATCCACCACATTCTGCCGTGCGGCATACACTTCCGCGGCCACCGTGTGGGGATACGGCATCGTGAAACGCGCCACTTGTACCAGTCCCTGAAAGTGCACACGCACGCCGCCTTCGCCGCAGCGCAGCGGTTTGACGAGGCCCGCAGGTTTTACGGAGATCGTGGTCTCGTCGTTGGAAAAGAACTGCGCCAGCCACGTCACGTCCCGCACGCGTCCGTCCGCATAGCGGGCGCGCACTAGCAATTGCTGCGTTTCGCCGGGAGCGGTGAGCCGGTCTCCCGGCAGCACCTCCAGGCTGATCGCATCTTTTTCGTCAGCCACCGGCGCAGGGGCGCGCGCGGCCACCCAGTCGCGCAGCGTCTTCCATGCGCGTGAGTCTGTCCGGAATCGCACGCCGCCCTCGTGAGGCGCTTCACCGCACGGTTTGCGCAGCAGAAGACTCTGCTCCGGAAACGCGAAGTCCACACGCCGTGCATTCACTTCGCGCGTGAGCCAGTCATAATCCCACTCCGGCGCAAATCCCCGGAGCGAAAGGCGGAACCCGTTTTGGCCTGCCAGCTTCCCGTGACAGCCTCCCATATTGCATCCCGTCCTGGTGAGAATGGGCAGCACGTCCTGTTTGAACGAAGGGGCCGGATGATCCGCCAGGGCGGTCACCTTCACTGGCACTTTGGCGGTCAGTCCGCCCGCCTGGACAGTCAGTTCCGTTTCTCCGTCCGCCAGAGCGGTCACCATTCCTTTGGCATCGACGGAAGCGGTCTGCGTGCCTTCTGTTTTATAGCCGGCCTGCCGGGTCACGTCCGTGGTCTTCCCGTCGTCAGCAACCAGGGTGACAAGCACTCCATGGAGCGGATCACGACCGGTCAGGTCCAGCTGCTCCGGCTGGATGCGCAACTGTGCCGCACCCGCCCGGGATGCGCACCCGCTGGAAAGCGCCCAGGCAAGGAGAATGGTCTGCCGCAACATGGCCCTCTCCTACGCGGTCCCCGCGCCCCGGCTTTCCTCAATCTGCAAGGCCGGAGACTTCAGGCATCCTGCCGGTCCAGCAGGCTGAACATCAGTTCGCCTTCACTGACGACCTCATTGTTCACCACGCAGCGTCCGCGGGCGACGCCGATGCTGCGTTTTACCTTGAGAATCTCGGCCTCGATGAAGAGGGTATCGCCAGGGACGACCGGCTTCCGGAATTTCACCTCGTTGGCGCTCATGAAATAGCCGATCTTGCCCTGATTCTCCGGACGGCGGAGCATGAGGATGCTGGCCACCTGTGCCATCGCCTCGAGTTGGAGAACCCCCGGCATCACGGGATGCCCCGGGAAGTGGCCCTGGAAGTAGGGCTCATTGATCGTGACGGACTTTACTCCGGTGCATTTGT
>DATAIE010000438.1:0-3973 GCA_036262875.1 Verrucomicrobiales bacterium | reverse complement strand
CCCAGTTGCATGATGCCGCGCCTCGATCCCGCGAGGGAAAGCAGGGAATAGATTCCGAGAAACTGCGGGAGCGCGCCGAGGAACGTGGTGCCGCCGAATTTTCCCGCCCAGTGCGCAACAAGCACATCCGTAACCCCATAGATCAACGAACTCCCGAGACACATGAGAATGGCGATCCCGTTGGCCCTGCCCGGTCGCAAATCTCCTTTCCCGATCACAAAAATACCCGCGGCGGTGAGAAAAGCCGCCAGCCAGAGCGCAGTGCCGGGCTCCGTGGTGGAGAGTGCCACGGAGGCAAGAGCGACGAAAACGACCTTCGTGCCGAGGATCGGCGTGACCATGGAAACATCTCCCCGCCGGATCGCGGCGAAGGCGATCCAGGTGCCCGAATACATCATCGCCGCCACGAGTGCGGGCCGCCACCACTCCGCCACGGGAAGGGGTCCAGGATTGAAGAAAAACAGGGGAGCAAACACCGGCATGCAGATCAAATTTGACCAGTGAAAGGTGGCCAGCGTGCCGGCTCCCTCTTCGTATCCCCGCTTAAACAGCAGGGAGGCGACGGTATAGATCACCGCGGCCACCGCCGGAATCAAAAGGTAGACCGGGAAATGCATGCGCCGGAGTTCAGGACAACCCGGCTTCCTTCATGCGATCCTCCATTTCACTCTTTTGCAGCGCAGAGATCATGTCCTCGATGTCTCCGCTCACAAACGAAGGGAGATTGTAAACGGTGAGATTGATACGGTGATCGGTCACCCGGTTTTGAGGGTAGTTGTAAGTGCGGATCTTTTCCTCCCGTCCCCCGCTGCCGATAAGGCTGCGGCGGTGGGCGGAGTATTTTTCCGCCTCCTCGTTTTGCTTCCGCTCCAGCAGGCGGGAACGCAGGACGGTCATCGCCTTTTCCTTGTTCTTGATCTGGCTGCGGCCATCCTGACAGCGTACGATGAGGCCGGTGGGAATGTGGAGAATCTGCACCGCGGAGTCGGTGGTATTCACGCCCTGACCGCCGTGCCCCCCTGCGCGACAGACTTCGATGCGCAGTTCGTTGGGATTGATTTCGAGGTCCACTTCCTCCGCCTCAGGCAACACCGCCACCGTGGCGGTGGAAGTGTGAATACGCCCCTGTGTTTCCGTGGCCGGGACACGCTGCACCCGGTGGACGCCGCTCTCGTATTTCATGGCGCGGAACACTTCTTCCCCGCTGACTTTAAAAATCACTTCCCGGAAACCGCCGGCTTCCGAGTAGCTCGCCTCCATCGGTTCGATCTTCCAGCCGTGCGTTTCCGCATAGCGCTGGTACATGCGCATGAGATCCGCGGCGAAGAGCCCCGCTTCATCCCCGCCGGTGCCGGCGCGGATTTCAACGATGGCATCGCGGTCCTCGTTCGCATCCCGGGGCAGCAGGGAATACTGGATATCCTCGGAGAGTTTGGCGAGACGCTGCTCGAGGCCGGGAATCTCCTCGCGGGCCATGTCCGCCATCTCCGCATCATCCCCTTTGGCGAGCTCCGTGCTGCTTTCCAGTTCACGGCCCGTCGCCTCCCAGGCCTCCCAGGAAGCGAGAAGCTTCCGAATCTGGGCATGTTCGCGCGTCAGAGCACCGGCGCGTTTCGCATCGCTGAAGAACGACGGATCGGCGATGGCGTCCTCGAGTTCAGCGAGACGGACACGCTTTTTTTCGATGAGCGGAGCGTAATTCATGAAATAAACGGAAAGACAAAAAGGAGAAATCAAGTGCCTCCGGTCCCGCAGGAACCGGGAATCCTGTACGGCTACAAACAAAAACGGTGCGCGCCCATTGAGCGGGCGCGCACCGTTTTGCTGGAAAAGGAAATGGAAGGCTAGGCTCCGGCAGGCGTGAGCTTCGGCTTCGTCGTACGGCGCACTTGAGTGGTGCCGAAACGTTTGGCGAATTTGTCGACCCGGCCGGCGGTGTCCACAAAACGCTGTTCACCGGTGAAGAAGGGGTGACAGGCCGCACAAATACCGATCTTGAGTTCCTTCACGGTGGAACGGGTATTATAAACAGCACCGCAGGTGCAGGTGACAACGGTGTCAACGTAAACGGGATGGATATCGGCCTTCATGACGGTGGACGGGTGAGTGTTGTTTGGGGAAAGCAAAAGCCCGGAACCACGTCACAGGGAGGACGGCACCGGGAGGAAAGGGGGGAGGGGAGACTAGAGCGCCCGCGATGCCTGTGCAAGTGGCAATTCGATGCAGGCGTTTATAACTAAACGTGCGGAAGGCGAAGGAGGAGACAGGAAATGGAAAATCCCTCACCCTGCTGCCAAAAAAACAGCATTTCCGTGCAATTTTCACTTGCAGCGGGCGGGAGGCGTGGCACGAATCGTGCCTCTTGAGCCTCCGCCCCGGCACCAGCTGCGTGCGGAGCATCAATAAAACCATACCAACATAACTCCATACTCATGAAGCTCATCAAAGTGATCTCCCTCGGTCTCGTTGCTCTCTGCCTCGGCGCCTGCGCCAGCAAGCCTTCCACGACGACCACCGTGCCCACCACCACGAGCACGACGCACTACCCGTCCAAGTAAGCATTTCGGAAGAGTTAATATCTTCCCTGCGCGGCTGACTCCCCTAAAGGAGTCAGCCGCTTTTTTTTGAACTCTGGCGCGGAATGCGCTACGGGGAGCGCGCCATGCGACTTCTCTCCTCCCTCCTCCTTCTCACTCCACTCGCCGTCTTTGCCGGAACGGCAGAAACGGATTACCTCGGCCGGTGCGGAAAAGAGGGGCTCATGCCTCAGGGCCTCAATGCCATGCCGGGACGAAAGTATGCCCGCGACCGCGCGGTGGATATCAAGCATCTGGCTCTCGATGTGACACCTGATTTCACGCGCCGCAGCGTGCAGGGAGAAGTGACCCTCACTTTCGCACCGGTGGCGCGTCCGCTGACGACCCTCGAGTTGGATGCGGTGGACCTCACGATCGAAAACGTTTCTGCAACCGGAGCCAAAGTGTCCGGGCATCAGTCGACAAAGGACAAGCTGGTGATTTCACTGGCGGAGCCGTTGCCGGCGGGCGCGGAAGCCGCCGTCACCGTCCGTTACAGTTGCCAGCCGGAAAACGGACTCTACTTCCGCACTCCGGAGCAGGGTTATCCCGCCGGCGACACGCAGGTGTGGAGCCAGGGCGAGGCAGAGTTTCACCGCTACTGGTTTCCCTGCTACGACTACCCTAACGACCGTTTCACCAGTGAAGTCGTTTGCCATGCACCGGATGGCATGGAGGTGGTATCGAACGGAAAGCTCGTGTCCCGCCAGCGCGATGCCGCGGGCGGTCTCATCCGCTGGCACTGGAAGCAGGAGCAGCCGCATGTGAACTATCTCATGGCTCTCGCGGCGGGTTACTTTCACCGCGTGGACGCTCAGGCGGGAAAAACGCCGATGTCCCTGATGGTGCCGCCTTCCGAAAAAGACCAGGCGGTCCTCGCCTTCCGCGACACGCAGGCGATCATGAAATTCTACGAAGAGGAAACCGGCACGCCTTATCCGTGGGACAAATACTATCAGGTTTACTGCCAGGATTTTCTGGCCGGCGGCATGGAAAACACCACCTGTTCATTCATGGCCTGCACCGCGCTCTTTCCCAAAGAAGCGGGAGAACTGGATACCACGCACCGGCTGGATGCGCATGAACTGGCCCACCAGTGGTTTGGCGATCTGCTCACCTGCCGCGACTGGTCGCATCTCTGGCTGAACGAAGGCTTTGCGAGCTACTACACGGTGCTCTACGAAGGCGTGAAAAACGGCCCGGACGGCATGGCGCTCAGTCTGTGGAGGGAAGCGCAGCGGGTGATCAATTCCAATGACGTGCGACCCATCGTGTGGCGCGACTATGCGGAGCCCATGGAGCAGTTTGACAGCCGCGCCTATCCGAAGGGTGCCTGGGTGCTGCACATGCTCCGCAGCCAGCTCGGCCCGGACCTCTACCGCGCCTCGATCAAGGAA
>DATAIE010000437.1:0-2707 GCA_036262875.1 Verrucomicrobiales bacterium | reverse complement strand
GCGGCCTTCGATGGTCGTACTGACGTTCTTCCCGCCAACCGCCACCTCCACTGCATCGAGCACATCGCGCACGCTGAGGCCGTAACGGGCGATGGCCAGGCGGTTCACTTTGATATTGAGATAGGGCTTCCCTTGAATCCGCGAGGGGGAGACGCCGGTGGCGCCTTCGATGCCCTTTAGAAGGTGCTCGACCTCGAACGCCTTTTGCTGAAGCTTGTCCAGATTGTCACCGTAAATCTTGATGCCCACCTGCGCGCGGATGCCGGTATAGAGCATGAGGATGCGATTCTCAATCGGCTGAAGCAGAGCCGGGACGTAACCCACCAGTTTCATCTTCTCCGCGATGTCTGCTTTCAGTTTTTCAAACGTCATTCCCTCGCGCCACGCGGGATTGTGTTTCACGCCGAACCGTCCGTCCGGCACGTATTCCGGCTTCAGCATGATAGTGGTCTCCAGCATCTCCGTGGGAGCGGGATCTGTAGCGGTATCAAAGCGCCCTAACTTTCCAGCCACTGTCTCCACCTCCGGAATTTCGCTCAGGATCTTATCCTGCCAGGCCATGACACGCTGGATTTCCTTGAGGCCGGTTTTGGGCATGAGCACCGGCATGTAGAGCAGACTCCCTTCATTGAGCGGGGGCATGAATTCCCTGCCGAATCCATTCGTGAGCTGCGCCAGCCGCGGCCAGCCGTTGTCGCGCAGTGTCTTTACCGCGGCCCGGGGGAGACCAAAAGCAATCAGCAGCGCGCTCGCGAGGATGACCATGGCAATCCCGATCACCGTGCGCCGGTGGCGGAGTGCCCAGTTGAGCGCGGGATCATAAATGCGCAGCAGCAGGCGCATGATGACGTTCCGGTCCTCTGAATGGAACGGACCGCGCACCAGCAATGAACACAGAACCGGCACGATGGTCACCGCCAGCAGCGTGGAGCCGATCATGGCGAACGTCTTGGTGAAGGCGAGAGGGTGAAAGAGCTTCCCCTCCTGCCCCGTCAGCGCGAACACCGGGACGAAAGCGAGGATGATGATCGCCATCGCAAAGAAAATGGGGCGTCCCACCTGTCGGCAGGCCGCCAGCGCGACTTTCCAGGTTTCACGCCGCGTGAGCGGGCTGCCCTTTTCCTCCTCCGCCTTCTCGGCGTGACGGATGACGTTTTCGGTTACCACGATGGCAGCATCGACAAGGACACCGATGGCAATGGCAATACCCGTCAGCGACATGATATTGCTGGTGATGCCAAACTCCTTCATGAGAAGGAACGAAATCAAAATCGAGACCGGCAGCGGCAGGGTGACAATGAGGATGCTGCGGAAATGCCACAGGAAGATGACGTGGGCGAGGGTCACCAGGATGATCTCCTCAAAGAGCGCGTGCTTGAGCGTATCGATCGTGTTGTCGATGAGTTCGCTGCGGTCGTAAAAGGGCTTGATGGAGATGCCGGCGGGCAGGCTGGGAGAAATCTGTTTGATCCGCTCCTTGATCCGCTCAATCACCGCCCGGGCGTTTTCTCCGGTGCGCATAACGACTGTGCCGCCCACCACTTCGTGACCATTGAGATCGAGGGCCCCGCGCCGGAAGTCGCCGCCAATTTGAACATCGGCGACGTCTTTCAGGAACAGCGGTCGTCCCTCAATGGACCTGAGGGCGATGAGTTCCAAATCCTCCTTCCCCTCCACCAGGCCGATCCCCCGCAGAACAAACTCCGCTCCGTTTTCCTCCACGGCTTTTCCACCCACATTGAGATTCGCGTTCTGGACGGCGGTGATCACATCCATGAGGCTCACACCGGCGGTGCGCATCTTCGTAGTGGAGAGTTCTATCTGATACTGCTTCACAAACCCTCCAATGCTGGCCACTTCCGCAATACCCTGCACGCCGGTCAACTGATAGCGGATAAACCAGTCTTGCACTGAACGCAGCTTCGCCAGATCATAGCCGCCGTCCGGAGCCTTCTCAGGGTCTACATCGAGATAATATTGATAGACCCAGCCGAGCCCGGTGGCATCCGGTCCGAGCTGCGGCTTCACACCCTCGGGCATGGAGGCCTGCAGGTAATTCAGCCGCTCAAGCACACGGGTGCGCGCAAAATAAGGATCGGTCGAGTCCTCGAAAATAATGGTGATCAGCGAAAATCCGAACATGGATGTCGCCCTCACGTCTTTAACCCCGGAGAGTCCCTGCAGTCCGGTCGTGAGAGGATAGGTCACCTGGTCCTCCACCTCCTGCGGCCCGCGGCCCATCCAGTCGGCGTAGACGAGCACCTGATTCTCCGTGAGGTCCGGGATGGCATCCACCGGCGTTTGATAAACAGCCCGGATGCCCAGCGCGACTAACATTAGCACGCCGCAGGCGACAAGGAACCGGTTCTTGAGGCTCCAACCGATGAGTTTTTCAATCATGCCTTCGGCTGCTGGGGGTTCACCGTTTTATTTGTTCCGCACACTCCAGCATCTCTTTGCCGAAAAACGGATTGTGGCCGGGTCTTCCTCCCGTTTGAATCCAATGAGCTTTTTTAGGAACTCCCTCGACAGCCTGATCCACCATGGTGCACTCCCAGATCTGGAACTCCGGAGCGCCCGCCGCCACCGGAAGCGGCTCCAGGACGGCAGTGGCCGCGACGGTAAAGGCGTGAAAGGCTTTGCGGGCGGCCTTAATATCTGGCGCCTCCGGGAAATGCGCCGCCGCCTCCAGTGTGGCGAGGCCGGC
>DATAIE010000436.1:0-2832 GCA_036262875.1 Verrucomicrobiales bacterium | reverse complement strand
CCATACCGGGAGCGGATGGTCTCAAGAAACTGCCGGTAATGCGCGACCGGATAGGTATGCGACGAAGACGGCTCATCAAACTGGAGGTAGTCGGGATGAACGTTAACGAGGACCATCCCGCCGTTTTGCGCGAGCCAGTCGAGTTTCTCCAGCCAGATGCGGGGGGTGCTTTCCCGGAGCAGCAGAAAAAGAGCCGAGTCCTGCGGCAGCGTATAGGGAAGCTCTACGGAGCCCTTGTTCGAAGGGGACTCCGATCCCTCACCAGGTGACGGAATCCAGAACGGAAAGATCGTGTGACGCCCCTCCGGTTGAGGTTCAAACGGGTCTGTGTCGAAAGTGGAGGCGTCGTACTCGATATTGAGCAGGTGCAGCCATTCGAGTTTATTGAGCATGAACCCCGACCGAAAACCGACGGCCCGCCAATCGGCGAGGTAGCGGTTGATCTCCACGGATTTTTTTGTGAACCCGGAGTGGGAGTTGTAAAGGCGACCATCGTGCTTCAGGTCGTGGACTCCGACTTCAAACCCGTTCTGCGTCAATTCATCGCGCAATGCCGGGGGAACCTGATAGCCCCCTTCAGGAATGAAATTGAACGAGGAGACAAATCCCAGTTCCTTTTCAAGTTCCATCAGCTTCCGGCATTTTTGCAATCCGGCGGGGCCTTCCACATCATGCGTGAGGACCACTGCGAATTTTTTGCCGTCCGGCCAGCCGGGCCAGTGGGCGGGAGCCCGTTCCGAGCCAGGGAGGACGGGCCAAATCTCACCCACCCTGGGGCGCAGTCTCCCGCCGATCCAGCGGCGCACCGCCAGCCGGACTCCGCGGGGGATGGCGGGCTTTATCCAGTAATAGATCCGGTTTCTTAACATGCCGGCGGAAGAAGGATCAGTGCCGCGCAGGACCGGGCGGCAAACAGGGAAACGGAGATGGCGGGGGCCAGCTTCTTACAGGGCTGTTCTATTCTCACTCTTACTTCCCGGGCCGGTCATACGGCACCCACCAGCGCCTTCGGTCCGTACGCGCGGGCTTTGTTGAAGATGGTGGAGACGTTGGCTCCGGAAGCGATGAGGTCGCGGTGACCCCGCTTGACCTCTTCGCGGGAGTTGGCCTCAGCCTCTACGACGACCAGCACGGTATCGAGCAGCCCCCCCATCGCGGCAGCGGGAGTCGTTTGCCCCAGCAGCGGCAAGTCGAAGACGATGTAATCAAAATCGCTGCCCTTCAGATTGGGAATGAGTTCGAAAAGCTTTTTCAAGAGGAGCGACCCAGCACCGGGAGCCGCGGGCTCGACCTGCGCCAAATAGAGGTTGTCCGCACTCGGCTCCAGTTTATTTCCGAGCTTGAGAGAGCTGTTCAGCGAAATAACAGGGAGCCCCTCGGAGAAGCTGTGTGCTTTTCCGTTGGCGACGTTCATGTCCACCAAAAGCACCCGGCCGTCCCCCACTTCGGAAAGCGCGGCGGCAAGACCGCCGGCCAGAGTGGAAACACCGCCACCCGTGTGGAAACCCGTCACGCCGATCAGCTTCGGTTTGTGGGTGATCTTGCTGCGCTCGAAATAAAGCCCCAGCCTGTCCCGGATGGACTCGGCAAACGGGCGGATGAAGTGCTCCATGCGCCACGGCGTGAGAGCCAGATCCTTACTGAGACCTCTGCTCATCCGCCGGATGGATTTCCCGCTGAAAAACGGAATCGTCATCATGAGAGGCACGCCAAGATGCTCCTCCAGTTCAACCGGACGCTTGATGCTGCGGTTCAACAGCAGACCAAAAACGAGCACCAGCGCCGCGCCGAGCACCGGCCCGCCGGCGGCAATGCCGAGAACGATTTTATCCCGCTTCGACGTGTCGAGGGAAGCCGGGGAGGCGTCCTGCACCATGGCGAGACCGGGTGTGTTCTTCGAGTTGATCATGCTGTTGGCGTCCGCCTTGACCTGGCTGGCCATCCAGTTCTCGAAATTCTTCTGCTCAATTTCGCGGTCACGCTCTCTCCTCGCGATGATCGGAGCTTCCTTTGCCAGTTTTGCAGACCGTTCCACCAGGGCATTGTAGGCGGGCTCAAGAACACTGATCCTCGCCGCCAGGGCGGCCAGCTTTCCGCGCTCATGCAGCAGATCGACCTGCGGCGCGGCGGCGACCGCTACTCCACCGGCCACCGTTTGACCCGGGAGGAGATAGGGATACTTCGTCTCCATATTCAGCCTCTGCACCTGGAGCGCTTTCAGGTCGGCCTCATATTTCTTCACCTGCGGGTTTTCAGGGGTGAATTTCTGAAGGGACGCCCCATTGCCTTGGAGCACCATGATTTTGGTGAGAAGCGCCTGATGCTCGGCAACGATTGTGTTGTCTCGGGCCGGCAGGTCCGGGCCAGGAGTCGCACTATTTTTCTTCACTTCAGGCGACGCAGGTGCAGGAGCGGCGGCGGTGGACTGTGCGGGATCAGGTTGGGCCGGAGCGGCACCCGGTTTTTCAGTCGTTTGTCCGTCGGCGGCCGCCTTTCCATCGGAACCGGCTTTTCCATCAGCAGCGGCTCCGTCAGCCGACCGGCTTCCGGACACATATTTCTGCACTTCCACCAGCCACGCACGCTGCTCGGCATGAGCCACCTTTGCCGCCTCCAGTTCCTGTTTTACCTTCGTTGTCTCATTCTCATAGTCTACCGTCAGTTGTGACAGCGGGAGGGTGGACCCGTCCTTCGCCTTTTTGAGTTCAACATCCAGGTTACCCAGAGAAGTGATGGATTCGCTGAGCCGGGTTTTGATCAAATCCAGAGATTCAATCGAACGGTGAACCTTCCGGAACTTGATAAAATACTGATTGATCACTCTTTCGAGGA